>CAZDYB010000271.1:1408-6336 GCA_964509045.1 uncultured Akkermansia sp. | reverse complement strand
AATGATGCATGCCGCCCCGAAAGCCGGGCGAGTCGCCTCACGGCTTCCGGAGTCGGAAGAATTTCGCCGCGTCAGTGACGGGGAGTTGAACACTGTGCTCGGTTGCGCCGACGGCGGGGCTGATGTCGACAGGGTCCCAGGAAAGCGCCGGCAATGAGGTGGCGGCCTCAAGGACATAGTCCGTCGCCTCCACGGGCCAGGACAACACGACGCCGGAGGAGATTGTCACGATCTTCAATTGAGTTGCCCCCGGGGGGGAAACATCAAGGCGGGCGAGGAACAAATCGCTGACGCCGCCGACTTGCGGCGCAAGCGCGAAGGAATCCAACTGCCCTGGCTCGCATATCCAGTCTCCACGCCAGTAGCAGCGCACATCACCGGCGACGAAAATCTGGCCGTCGCCCCCTGTCACGACCCTCATCGCGCGGCTCATCGTGTGGCCGCTGTCGCCGATGACCCAGCGGAACTGACCCTCCGCGCTCGCGGAGGCGATGAATAACTTCTGATCCGTTTCAGCCAGTGCTTCAATCGTGTGCCCGTCCAAATCCCACGCGCCCTTGAACTCTCCCACGAACACCGGGTCACCCGCCGCGGTCAGCGCGACTCCGGCCCCGATCGCCCCAGGAATCCTGCGGTCCCAGAGGACCGCGCCTGCTGGCGTGAGTGCTCCGCAGCGCATCGCAGAGTTCCCTGCCACGCGACCGTTGAAAAAGATGTTCGACTGCCGGTCCACCGCGAGTCCGCCGTAACCGTAACCGGTCTGAACCCACTGCACTTCGCCGCCCGGAGAGAATTTTGCGATGAAGAAATCGCCGTCGGTCGGCCCGGCCACCGTCACAACCTTGCCACCGAAGTCGGTCGATCCGTTGTAGAGGTAGCCCGTCAGAATGACGTTCCCCTGCCCATCCAGCGCAAGATGGTTGGCGACGCCACTGTCCAGAATCATCCCCTCGAAAACCTGGTGACGACCCTCGACCCGTTTCGCCCAGAGCAACTGGCCGTCCGGATCGAACTTGCAGAGCAGCGGCCCACCCGGGGTGTTCGGGAAAGTCACGTCGTCGAAAGTGGCGGCATTGCTGGAGCTTCCCACGACCAGAATGTTTCCGTTCTCGTCCAGCGCCACGTCATAACCGCCCTCCGACCCCCGCCTCGCCGCGGTGCCGGAGGAGCCCAGCATGCGCTCCCAGAGCAGCTTCCCGGTGCTGGAAAACTTCCCAAGATACAGGTCGTTTACGTTTCCACCCCCCAGCCGGTCCGGACTCCAGACGCGGCCGGTAAGATAATAATTTCCGGCCGCGTCCACGGCCACTGCGCGGATCTCCTCCCCTCGCGAAGCTTGGCTGTCCAGCAGCGCGCCGGTGGAATCAAACCGGAAAAGAACCACTTCCGGCTTGGAGAAATTCGCTGCGTCGAAATTTCCAGCCAGATGCAGCACACCTGAGGGAGACAGCGCCATGTCTCTGCAAAAATCGGGGCTTTCGCCGCCGGCCGTTCTCGCCCAGCGAACCAAGGGCTGGGCATCTGCCGTGGAACTCGCCAACAGGGCGCTGGCAAAAACCACCGCGAAATTGGCAATGCGGAGCAAGGAGGAGTCGATGTGGAGTCTCATCGGAGGAGTGGTGGATCAGGACAATCCAGAGTTGTTGGAAGATGCTGGGGACGGTTCTCTCGGAACCAACGGCAACCGACCCGCGCGCCAGCCAGGGTAGGAAGTGACGTCCGTAGGATCGGTTCAGGGCTGCAGACGTTGCACGGCGACACGAGAAGTCCCGTCCGGCCAGCGGAGTTCTCCGGTGACGAAGACATCGCCGCCGGCGGGGTTCGATGCAATGCCGCGCGCCTTGGAATAGGTCTCGCCGAACGGAAGTTGGCGGAACCCCCAGCTCTGCGACCAGGTCTCCGATGCGCTGTGGCGCAGCATCGTCCACCGCGAGGTTCCCGAGGTGTTCTGCGTCATCCCGCAGACCCAGATGTCACCATTCGCGTCGGCACCCACGGAAGCCGCCCAACTGTAGGCACCTTCAGCAACGTCCAGCAAAGGCGTCCAAGTGTCGCCACCATTGGCGCTCATGCGGACGACCCATCCTGTGGGATACGTTCCGGTGCCACGGTGCCCGACGACATAAAGATTGCCCGCGGCGTCGCAGGCCGCCCCAGTCGCTCCGGCCGCGAGCTTGTTACCGGGCGACCAGGCATCGACCAGTTGCCAGCTTGCGCCCTGATTCTGGCTGCGCAGGACCGTCCACTTTGAGTTGAGGGTTCCCACCGCGAAGACGGCCTTCGTGGCGTTGTTGGCGTTCCCGGAGAAGATGCACATCCCGCTGGCGATGGCGTTGACACCCGTTGGACTAGACTGGTCGGAGACAGTCGCCCACACCCCGTCGGGCGGGAGCTTGCGGACGATCCAGTGGGCACCACCTCGGTTGGGGTATGCGAGACCGCAGACATAGACACTTCCGTCCGTGTCCGTGGTCGTGCCCCTGGCGGATGAGGCGGTCTTGCTGCTCAGGTAGAATTCGTCGTCGGTTGACCACGAACCGGCACCACCACCGGTGACGCTCTCCAGCACCTTCCAAGTGGTCGGATTGCTCCGCGGAAACGGCGGCACGGTGACCCGTAACCCGTCCCCCACGGCGTAAAGTGCCGCTGCTGCCGGGTTGTGGCCCAAGCCGTAGACGCGGCTGAGTTCGGTGTCTGCCACCGAGTGGTTGCCTTGGGGATCCACGCGCACGACGGAACCGATCCCTTGCGCGCTGTCGCTCCAGCAACCGATGAAGACCCCGGGGACAGACGGATCCGCCGAGGACGGGTCGATGAGGGCCGCAGAGCCTGTCCAACCAGGAGCGAAGTCGGGATCAGGCAGGATTGTCTGCCATGTCTGGGCTTCGCAGTTGACCGTGGCGGCGGCAAGCAAGGCCGCGCCGAGCAGGGTGAGAAAGGGTGCTGGGGTGTTCATGATCGGTAGGAGGTTCGCTGACATGGTTTTGTCTTGTGGGCCCCGGGCGGTCGGATCCCGTCCCAGTGGGCGCAGAGGGGGAATCGGGCGACCTTTGGGGAATCTTTCAGGAATCGTCTCTGCGTCCGGTGACGACGCGCACGCCGAGCACTGCCGCGGAACCAATGGGGGTAGGTTCAGAGTCCCGGCTTCAGCCGGTCCCCGCGTCGGGCGCGGCCCGAGCCGCCTGAAGGCGGAACTCCCAACGAGGGCGGTGCGCTACGGCGTGGCGTCGGCTGCGGCGAGCTCCGCCCAGGACGGCGCGGACCACACCCAGGTGATCGGCCCGTCCTCATCGGTGCGCCGGACGGCGAGCGCGCGGCCGTCGGGAGAAAAGGCGAGCGAGAAGTAGCCCTGGTCCTCCTTGGGCGTCTGGAACCGCAGCAACTCGCGGCGCGTGGCGACATGCCATAAGCGGACAGTCCGGTCGTCGCACATGGTGGCCAAGGTTCGGCTGTCCGGGCTGAAGGCGAGGGCAAATACGTTGCGGGTATGCCCGCTCAGCACGGCGACTTCCTGAGCGGACGGCAGCGCCCAAAGTTTGATCAAGGCCCCTTCCTGCCCGGTGGCCAACCAACGGCCATCGGGCGAGAAGGCGACCCCGGAGACAGGTTCCCGTTTCGGGTTGAACGCCGCTAGCGGATGCAGCGCGTCGCCCTCGATCCGCCAGAGCCGTGACCGGGTCACTTCGTCGGTCAGGATAAGGTTCTCGTCGGGCGAAATCGTCACCACTTGGAAGGAGCTTTGGCTATTGGTGAAGACCCACTTGGGTGTGCCGGAGGGCAGTTGCCACACCGTGGTGGTCTGTTCGCGGGTGTCCGTGACCAGCAGGTTGCGCCGGGGCGCATGACGGACCCAGCGCCGGGTGGACGCGACCGAGCCGAGGTGCCTTTGACCGTGAGTGTCCCACACTTCCATGAGCTGTTCACCGGGCACCCACAAGCCCAAGGTCCGACCGTCCGGAGACAGGTTGCCGAGGAAGGAGAGCTGGCCCCGCCCCTTCGCCCACTTCGGTTCGGCGAGCTTCTCGGTCCGCAACGTGGCGGGATCGATCAGGACGAGGGCGGCGTCTTTCCCCAGCGCCATCAGTTGTCCCTTCGGGGTGAAGCCAACGGGATCCAACTGTTCGCGCAGGAAATCCGGCCGGGCCGGCGCGGCGGCTTCCCAGAGCTTGACCGCGCCGCTGTTGAATCCGACCGAGGCAAGCCGCTGGCCGTCGGGCGAGAACGCCAGATCGAACACCTCGTCTGCCTGCCCTCTGAAGACGCGGATTAGCTGGCCCGTGGCCACTTCCCAGAGGCGGATCGTCTGGTCCGCGCTGCCTGTGGCCAACCGGCTTCCGTCGGGCGAAAACTTCGCGGTCAGGACGTGGTCGGTATGACCGGGCAGCAGGCGGGTCTCCCGTTGGCCGGCGAGGTCCAGAAGCATCACGCCAAAACCGCTGCCGCGGGCGATGACCGTCCGGTTGTCCGGAGAAAACGCGACGAACGGCGGGCCCGAGAGTCCGGTGGCAAGGCTGAGCGGGGATCCGTCCAACTCGCGCAGTCCCGGGAGGCTGAGGAGGCGGATCTGCCCATAGGTGGCGACTGCGACCCTTCGATTGTCCGGCGCGAACGCGGTTTGTGTTCCCACCTTCGAGTGCGGTGTTGGCTCTTCCGAAAAATGGGCCACGCTCCAATCGGCGGTGTTCCACAGGATCAGTCCATTGGTGGCAAGCGTCAGCAGCCAAGCGCCATCCGGTGAGAACTTTGCCTGCGCCCTTCCTCCGGTTAGCTGGCGGAGCCTGGTGGACGTCCGCACGTCCCACAGCCAGACCTGTTCATCCGAGGCCGTCGCCAGGATGTCACCATTCGGCGAGAAGGAGACGGACAAAACTCCCTCTTCCGTGGCGAGGCGAGCAACTTCCTGCCGGGAGGCCGGGTCCCAAAGTCTC
>CAZDYB010000271.1:0-1398 GCA_964509045.1 uncultured Akkermansia sp. | reverse complement strand
CGCCACCGCGATGCCGGCACCGACGAGCAGCGCACCCGCCAGGCCCGGCCCGCGTGACCGGGCAGGCCGAAGGATTCTTCCCCGCGGGCCTGCTGCCAAAGATAACGCCACTCGAAGCCCCGTAGGTCCGGCTCGCCCGGCTCGGGCATCTGGTTCCGCAACAACACGCGCGCCTGCCTTAGGTTGTCCGCAAGCAGGGCCTGGTGAGCCAGATGAATATCCGCTGCGTAAAGGTTCTCGCGGGCCAGGAGTTCATTGCGGCGCGCCTCGGCGGCAAGCGCTGTCATGCGGCGGGCCTGGCCTGCCTGCCAGAGATAGAGCCCGGTCGCGACCAGCGCGACGAGGGTGAGCCCGGCGCCGACGCGCCGCACTCGGCGCAGTTGTCCTGCGAGTTTCCGCTGTCGCCGCACCGAGCCGCCGCTTTGAAGCAGCGCCAGGTCGGCATTCATTTCCTCGGCGGACTGGTAGCGCTCGGCCCGGTTGGCCGCGCAGGCCTTGAGAAGGATGGCGTTGAACTCAAGCAGTTGCCGGCTGTCCGGCGCCTCGGCGAGCTGGGTGAAGGGTTCCGGGAAATCCTTCCGGTCTTTCCCCATGCCCGCCTCGTAAAGCACCTTGCCCAGACTGTAGAGGTCGGCCTGCGGCGAGTTCGGTCCCTCGGGCGGAATGAAACCCTCGGTGCCGACAAACGAGCGCGCCTCGGTCACCTCGATGACGAGACCGATGTCGGCCAGCTTGGGCACGCCGCCCACGAAGATGAGGTTCGACGGCTTGATGTCGCGGTGGATCAAGCCGGCCCGGTGCAGGTGCGCCAGGCCGAGGTTGAGCGTGAGGCCGAGCTCCAGGCACTCCGTAACCGGCAGCCGACCGCGCTGGAGTAGGACCTTGGAGAGGGTCTTGGGAACGTAGGTGGCAGGTTTGAAACCCGGGCTCAGGGGCTGTCGAGCTTCGGGCAGCGCGGATTGGCCACTGAATACCGAAGACTGATCATTTCCCGTCGCCAGGCCGGCGTCATCCGCCAACTCCATCACGTAGTAGAAGTAGCCGTCGGCTTCGTTGCGGCCGATCTGGAGAATGTCCACGAAAGCCTCGTTGCCGCGGGAGAGCGGCTCAAACTTCAACATCCCGCTGAACTCGCGTTCGTAGGGACGGCTGTCGGTGAATCGGTCGCGGAAAACGACCTTCACCGCCCGCCAGGTGCCCACGGCCGTCCGCGCCAGCCAGACGTCGCCATAGCTGCCCCCACCGATGCGACGCACCAGTTCGTGATCTGGAATCACCGGCGTCGACGAAGCCATCCACGAAGGCTGGCCCGCAGTGCTGGTGGCGTGAGGTTGTGGGTCAGAAGGCACGGAAATCAGGCAAGAGCCTGGGGAAAAATGGGTGGTTGGGTTTCCAGGG
>CAZDYB010000270.1:0-6338 GCA_964509045.1 uncultured Akkermansia sp. | reverse complement strand
AATCACCCGGCAGCGGGTCACATGCATCAGCCAGCCCTTGAAGGAGCAGGCGGCCGGGTCGTAGTGGAAGTCCGGCATCTTGCGCGCCACCCCGATGACCGTTTCCTGGACGACATCCTCCGCCTCCTGGTCGCTGAGGCCGGCCTTGAGGGCCGCGCAGTAGATGAGCTTCCAATACGTGTCGAAGAACTCCCGCCAACTCGGCTGATCATCCAGGTCACGCAGGCGCTCGATCAACGACCGCCGCGTCGGCAGCAGTTCGTCGGGATTCTCGCCGGACTGGGAGGGCACCGCCACGCACACAACAATCGCAAGCCGCGGCGCGATTTTACAGAAATCTTGCCCCTCTCATCTCCTCCCAAACCCAACCCCGAACCGGACGACAGTCTGAGTCTCCTCACGTCGACGGCCACCGGCGCCGCCCCGCTTCGCCTACCCCACCACCGGCGCTTCATCCGTCCCCATTCCCAACACGCGTCGCACATCTTCCAGCACCAGATAGATCGCCGGCACCAGCAACAGCGTCGTCACCGTGCAGTAAACCACCCCGAACCCCAACGACACCGCCATCGGGATCAGGAACTGCGCCTGCACACTCTTCTCCAGGATCAACGGCGTCAGACCCGCAAACGTCGTCACCGAAGTCAGCACGATCGGTCGCAACCGCTTCACTCCCGCCTCCCGCACCGCCGTCTGCATCGACACCCCCGCACGCCGGGCGCGGTTGATGAAGTCCACCATCACCAGACTGTCATTCACCGCCACACCCGCCAACGCCACCAACCCGAACATCGACAGCACCGTCAGGTGCAATCCCATCACCACGTGTCCCAGGATCGCTCCCACAAACCCGAATGGGATGGCCGACATCACCACCACCGGATGCAGGTAGGATTTCAGCGGAATGGCGATGAGCGCGTAGATGAGGAACAGCGCCAGGCCGAACCCGCGCAACAATCCACCCACCGTGTCACTCTGCTCCCGTTGCTCCCCTTCAAAGTCGAATCGCAATCCCGGAAAACGCTGCATCAGTTCCGGCATGTCCACCCGGCGCACCTCGGCCAGGATCTCATTGGCGTTGCCAATCGACCGATCCACGTCGGCCGTCACGCTGATGGCCCGTTGCCGATCCACCCGCGTGATCGTCGAATACCCACGCCCGTAACCCGCCTCCGCCACCGTCTCGAACGGAACCTCCGTGCCGTCCGGCAATCGGATCCGCAATTCCTCCAGACTCGCCAGCGATCGCCGCTCCGATTCCGGATACCGAACCATCACCCGCACATCATCCCGACCCCGTTGCATCCGCTGGACTTCCTCTCCGTAAAACGCCTGCCGCACCTGCCGCGCCAGATCCATCAACGTCAATCCCGCCGCCTCCGCCTCCGGCCGCAACGCCAGCTTGAACTCCTGCTTCCCCGCCCGATACGAGTCCGCGATGTCCCTGGTGGACGGAAATCGCGCCAAACGGGTCTTCAACTCTTCCGCCGCCTCACGCAACCCGTCCACGTCCGGTCCGGTCAACCGGATGTCCACCGCGTTGCCCGAAGAAAACAGCGAGGAATTGAAGACGACCTCCACCGCATCCGGCACCGGCCCGGCCAATGCACGCCAACGATTCACCACCTCCGTGGCCGTCACCGTCCGCGTCTCGGCCGGTGACAACTGGATGTGGACCTCGCCGACATTCGGACGCGCGAAATCGTCACCCGCCTTGCCGCCGTTGCGGCTCATCGCTGTCCGGAACGGCTGATCTCCCACCGACGCCAGGACCTGTCGGAACAAGCCCGCGCCATTCTCCTTTTCCAACACCGCCTCCAGTTCCAACGCCGCATCCGACAACCGATCCATCGTCGCCCGGGTCACCGACACCGGCGTCCCTTCCGGCAGGGTCACGAAGACCGCGATGTCATCCCCTTCCACCGGTGGGAAAAACTGGAACTTGAGCCAGCCACCCGCGACGAACCCCACCATCAACAACAACGAAGCCAGCCCGGCCGAAAGCACCAGGTACCGCCAGTCCATCGCCCATTCGAGCATCGGCCGGTACACCCTCAGCACAAAACGGTCGAGCCCACGGCTGAACCCCTCCTGCAACCACCGGAACGGATTGAACCGCCGGTTCACCATGGCCCCGCCCGGCTTCCGACGCAGGTGACTCAGGTGGTTGGGCAGGATCCACAACGATTCCACCAAAGAGAACAGCAACGTCGGAATCACGATCAGCGGAATCGATTTCAACACCTTCCCCGTGTTGCCCTCCACCATCGCCATCGGCGCAAACGCCGCCACCGTCGTCAGCACCGAGAACACCACCGGCACCGCCACTTCCCGCGTCCCGTCCACCGCCGCCTGCATCCCGCTCTTCCCCATCTCCAGATGCGCATGGATGTTCTCGCTCACCACGATCGCGTCATCCACCACGATGCCGAGCACGATCAGGAATGCGAACAACGACAGCATGTTGATCGACACATCCAGCGTCGGCATCAGCCACAGCGTTCCCAGGAATGACACCGGGATTCCCAGGCTCGTCCAGAAGGCGAGTCGGAACCGGAGGAACAGCGCCAGTGTGCAGAAGACCAACACAAACCCGATCCCCGCATTCCACAGCAGCAGATTCAATCGGCTCCGCAGGTATTCCGAGTAATCCTGGTAGGCCACCAACTCCACTCCCTCCGGCATCATTGCCTGATGCTCCCGCGCAAACCGTCGCACTGTGTCCGACAACTCCAAGGCATTCTGGTTCCCCACCCGGAACACCTGCAGGATCACCGCCGGTCGTCCGTTGAATCGTGCCGATTGCGCCGTGTCCGCAAACCCGTCCACCACCCGCGCCACATCCCCCACCGTCAATCGCGCTCCTCCCGGCAGGACCCGCAACGGTATCTCCTCGAAGTCACTCCCCCGATACGCCTGTCCCTTAACCCGCAACAGGAATTCCCCGCCCTCCGCCTTGATCGCTCCCCCCGGCAGATCCAACGAAAAGCGCCGCACCGCCTGCGCCACTTCATCAAAACTCAATCCATGGCGCCGCAACGCCGTCTCCGAGACTTCGATCGAGATCTCGTCCGGCCTCACCATCACCAACTGCGCCTGGGTGATCCCCGGCTGGCTCACCACCGCATCCCGCACCTGTTGCCCCAACCGCTTCAACACCTCTTCCCCCACCTCTCCCGCCAACGCCAGGTTGATCACCTGCGCCCGCATCATCACCTCCTGGATCACCGCCCGCTCCGTCTGCTCCGGAAACGTGTCGATCGCGTCGATCCGCGATTTCACGTCGTCCAGGACCTTCGTCGCCACCGCCCCAGGCAACAACTCCACCGTCACCATCCCCGCCCCTTCGTTCGCCACCGACCGGATCCGCTTGATGCCGTCCACATCCTCGATCGCCTCCTCGATCCGGATGCACACCCCTTCCTCCACTTCTTCCGGCGAGGCGCCGAGATAGACCATGGAGACGGTCAGGGTGTCGGCGCTGAATTCGGGGAACACCTCCTTGCGGATCGAGCCCACCGTGAAGATGCCGGCCACCACCATCACCCCCATCAGGAGGTTCGCCGCCACCCCGTTCCGGGCGAACCACGCGATCACCCCGGTCGCCTCAGGCACCATCACCGGGCCCGTTCCCCTTGATTCCTCAACCACGGTCGCCCTTTCCTTCCAAAGCCTTCTCCCCCGCCGCGCCCGTTGCCTTCATCACCTCAACCCGCATGCCCTCCACCGGCGTCGCCAACGGCGACAGGCAGACCCGATCCCCCTCCTCCACCCCGCCGCTCAGGATCGCCACATCCCCTTCCATCCGGAGCAACCCAACCGACCGCATCCGCAGCCGATCCTCCCGGTCCACCACCAACAACCGTTCCCCACGCATCGCCGTCCGGTTCACCCGCCACACCATGCCCGCGTTCCGTCCCTCAATCTCCGCCGTCACAAACAATCCCACCGCCAATGGCGGGCCCAGATCCCCGGTCTTCCCCGATGCCCCGTACGGATCCTCCACCCGCACCACCGCCGTCACCATCCGCGTCCGCGCATCAATCTCTCCTTCCGTCCGCACGATCCGCCCCTTCCACAACCCAGGATCCCGACCCACCAACGCTTCGAGCCGGACCACAGGACCCGACCCGGTTCCAGCCCCGCTTCCCCTCCGGCCCAGATCCATGTCCACAAACGCCAGGTCACCCAGCGGCAATGCCAGCCTCACTTCCACCGCCTCCACCGAGAACAGCTTCGCCACCACCTGAGCGCGCCCAACGTACTGGCCGACATCCACCGACTTCTCACGCACCCGTCCCGCAAAGGGCGCACGCAGGAAACACCGTTCGACATCGAGTTCAGCCAGGCGCACTCCGGCTCGCGCCGAAGCCACCATGGCACGCGCCTCAGCCAACTGCGGCAGCCGCATCACCAACGCGGAAGGTGCACCCGTTCCCCGTACCGCCTCCCATTCCTCCCGTGCCGCAGCTGCCTCGGCTTCCTCCCGCTGCAATCGCACCTCCGCCTCCGCAAGCCCGGCCCGCGCCTTCTCCAACGCCAGTTCATGGTCCCGCGAATCCAGCTCCACCAACGCCTCGCCTGCCTCGAAGAATCCCCCGACCGCAAAACCAGGCGCCACCGCCACCACCCGACCCGCCACCTCAGCACTCAACGTGATCTCCACCGCCGGTTGCACCACTCCCTGCGAACGGACCCGGTACCGATGCTCGCCACGCTCCGGATCTTCCACCCGGACCACCGGCGCCCGGTTCTCCACCGGCGCATGCACCTCCGGATCCCGATTCAGAACCAATGCCGCAGTCACCGCCACCGCACCAGCCAACACCAACACCGGCGTCACCCATTTCATCCATGCCTTCATCGCTTGCCTTTCACTCCTTCCAACCCACCCTCAATTCCAAATCCCCCACCCAACGCCAGGTGCAACTCGACCCGGTTGTCCAGGCGCAGCCGACGAACCGCCAACCACTGGCTCTCCGCATCCCACGCCCGTCGCTGCGCCTCCAACAGGGTCAGGTAGGGTTCCAGTCCCCGCGCATATCGTTCCTCCGCCAGTCGTCGCGCCGCTTCCCCTTCCCGCGCCGCCTCACCCAACGCCACTTCCCGCTCCCGCAACGTTCCCTCCCCCTCCAACGCATTCTCCACCTCCGCCAACGCCAGCAACACCGTCCCCACATACCGCTCTTCCATCTCCGCCATCCGCGCCCGGGCCCGCGCCACCCCCGCCCACAGTCGCCCACCCACGAACAACGGCTGCGCCAGGTTCCCCGCCAGGCTCCACACATTGAAGTTGTTCGATAACAGATCTCCCACGTCGGAACTGCTCCGCCCCCCAGACCCCGTCAACGCGATCCGCGGCAGCAGCGCCGCCCGCGATTGCTTCAACCGCGCACGCTCCGCCCGCACGGTCTCCCCCAAAGCCCGCAGATCCGGCCGACGCTCCAGCAACCCGATCGGCAACCCCGCCGGCACCTCCAACCCCGGCTCCGGCAGCCCACCCGACACCAGCATCGTTCCCGCCGGATACCTCCCCAGCAGCACCTCCAACTGACGCACCGCCAATCGATGCTCCCGTTCCCGCTGCAATACCATCGCACGCGCCGTCGCCGCTCCGCTTCGCGCCAGTCTCAGATCCAACGCCTCACGCAATCCCCGATCGTACCGGTTCCCGATCCACGCCGCTGTCTCCTCCAGATTGGTCGATGACAACCCCGCCAATTGCCATTGGCGCCACGCCTCCGCCACCCGCCACCACCCCTTCACCACACTCCCCGCCAAGGACAGTTGCGCCCCCCGAAAATCCCAGGCCGCCGCCTGCGCATCCGATCCCGCAGCCCGTTTCCCCGCACGGATCCGACCCCAGATGTCCACTTCCCAAGACAGGTTGAAACTCAGCGCGTGCGAATTGAATCGCGTCGTCAGCACCCCGCCCTCCGCACCCGGGATGGGCAACCCGACAAAGTTCTGCTGCTGCCGCACCGAGGCCCAACTCATGTCCACCTGCGGCCAGAGATCCGCCCCCGCAATCCGCGCCTCCGCCATCGCCCGCTCCAGCCGATGCCCTGCCTGACGCAGGTCCCGGTTCTCAGCCAGGGCAACCCAAACCACTTCGTTCAGACGATCATCCCCGAAATCTTCCCACCATGCCCCGTCCAGACCTTCAACCCCTTGCCCGCCGTCGCGACCCTTCCACTCCCCTCCCACCCATTCCGTCGGAACCAAACCCTCAGGTCGCTCCTTCGCGCCCCCGGACCCGGCCGCACACAATTCCGTCGCCGGTCCACACCCCCAGCCCACGACCGTCATCCATGCCATCAGGAACACCCATCCACCCC
>CAZDYB010000269.1:0-6357 GCA_964509045.1 uncultured Akkermansia sp. | reverse complement strand
TGCCCGGTGCCGCGCGCGCCTGGCAGGGAACCCATCGGGTCACCCTCGCCGCCAATCCCAATACCTTTGCCGCCGTTCAGTTGCGGCTCCCAGACGGTCGCCTGCTTTCCAGTCATGTTCATGGGATAGGCTGGCACGATATCGCTACCGGCAAGACAGTCATGCTGGCCGGCATCAGCGATACCACCGGGCTACTCGTCTCCTCCAATGTGATCGTCTACCCCGATGCCCTTCAAGGCGCAGTATCGGGTGATATTAGATACTCTTATAAACGCGATGGGTTCGAGCAAGACATCATACTTCGGGAGGCTCCGCCAACCCCGGAAAGCTTCGGTCTTTCCAGTGAAACTACCCGTTTGGAGGTCTGGACGGAGTTCGATGAACCCCTCAACGCCGAAATCAGATCCCTAGCCAGTGTTGCAGAACCCGACGCCGGCACGTCCAAGGATGCCGCTGTTGGCGATGACATCGAACTGGACTTCGGTTCCGCTCATATCGGCACCGGACGCTACTTCCGTCTGGGTGAAGATCAGGAAAGCCTTGGTCTGATGGTCAAGGAATGGGTCCAGGAACCGGATGGCCGTCGCTTTCTGGTCGAAGCGGTCCCCCTGGTGACGTTGGGCGATGCCCTCGATGCCCTACCCAATGGTCCCGGGGGTGCCAATGCCCGACCGATCACGGATCCTTCCCGACGGGAGATGTGGGCCAGGAGCATTCGTCCGGTCCGACGCGAGGACGACACCTCTCCACTTCAGGTATTGGATCCCAAGCGGGACACCGCGCGTCTGGAACACCTGGGGCGCCCGGGTCTGGTTCTCGACTATCTGCTGTTGGTGAGTGGTACGACGAACCAGCTGTTTCGCAGTGACGTCATGTATTGGGTCACGGGTACCGCCCTTTTGCATGGAACCACCACCTTTGAGGCAGGAGCCTGCGTGAAGTTCGACACCAGCACCGCCGCCAGTATCGAAGTCAGGGGCAGCCTCGATTGGCGGGCCAATGCACTGATGCCGGTGACCCTCACGGCGAGGGACGATTCAGGCTTTGGCGAGACTGCCCCCGGGCAAACCACGCCACGAGTTCACGCCGGTTATGCCGGATCTGGCCTCAGGATCAATGGTCCCACCAGCACCACCATCAATGGGCTTCGAGTTCGGAATCTTCGACGGGGAGTTGAATATGCCACCGGCACTGGACACACCCTCCGACACGCCCAGTTCGTGGACGTCGGGGAGGCGATCCGCATGACGACCGGCACTGCCGTGTCTGCCCAGAACATCCTCGTGGCCAGAGCGTCCACGGGAGTCTTTGGAGGGACAGGAGCCGCTACTGCCCTGGTAGAGCACGCTACCATCGACGGCGCCAATCGCCTTGCCGTCAGTGGTGTGTTTGCCAACAGCGCCGCTCTGGTGATTCGCAATTCCATCCTTCAGCAGTTCACCAATTCACCATCGGGAACCTATACCGGTGGCTCCCATACGGTCCTGCTGAATTACACCGCAGGCCTCTTTGCCTCCCTGCGTGGCGGAGCGCGTTACCTTCCAGTTGGCAGCTCGCATCGGGATGCGGGCACGGCAACGGTGGACACCCAATTGACCACGGATCTGCGGCAAATGACCACGGACGTGCCGCTGGAACTGGTCGGTGAGATTGCCTTCAACACGGTCCTGAACCCGATTGTTCCCGTCGATACCGGGACTCTTGATCGCGGCTACCACTATCCCAGGATCGACTACGCGGCTTCGGCAGTGAGCCTTACCAATGCTGTCCTGACCCTGACCAATGGGGTGCGATTGGCGACCTATGGAACGGTAGGTATCCACCTGCGTACCGGCGCCGCGTTCCGAAGCGGTGGAAGTCCGACACGCCCCAATCACCTTAGTCGACTGGCCTTGATCCAGGAGGAAACCACTGCTGAGACAACGGCTACGATTCTGGCTTCTCAAGGGGGAGCTACCATGCCTTCCGTCCATCTGCGATTCACCGATTTCGCAGCCGCGGCGGAAACCTCCACCCGTCGCAACTTGGTTACTGCGGTGGGTACCAGTCTGGTGACCTGGACCATGCGGGATTGTCGGCTGCACAACCTCCATTTCACCACCTACGCCTACTCGTCCGGACAAACCTTTACATGGCAGAATAATCTCTGGCATCGCGGGCACATCAGCTTCTACCAGCCGGACTTTGTCGGATACGCCGGCTACACTTGGCAGGCTCACAACAACCTCTGGCTCGGGGGAACCATCAGCCTCGATTCGTCCGTTGGTGGATTTTGGACGCTTCGGGACAATCTGTTCGACGGCAGTGCCAATCAATTGTCCGGCGGAACGTCGTGGACCGTGTCTCACAACGGCTATCGGGGAGCCACCAGCTTCGGCGGTGGAAGCAATCGCACCCTGAGTCTGACCGATTATCAGGGAAATACCTTTGGGACGAACTATTACCCCACCAGCGGAACCAACCTGTTCACCCTGGTTGATGTCGGAAGCAGGACATCTCCGGCAGCGGGCCTTCACCACCATACCGTTCGCACCGATTCGACCCGGGAACTTACCACCACCGTGGACATTGGATTCCATTACCTGGCGCTTTCAGGCGGACAACCACTCGACACCGATGGCGATGGCATACCCGACTGGGTGGAAGACCTGAATGGGGATGGCAGTGCGACAGGTGATCCAACCTCATGGACATCTTACAACTCAGGGAACTCGGTCGGTGCTGGGTCGATGTTTCTCTTCTCTCCGCTCAAATAGTATTCTGCAACCCGGAAAAAACGCGATGAAGATGCAAGGCATTTGGAGAGGGCTGCTCACCATAGTCGGCCTGATGGCAGGTGTGAGGGTGATGGCACAGGCAGGGTGTGGATGTGAGCCGGCGGGGATCAGAGGAGTCGTCAACTCAACAAACGGGATATGGCATGGGCACCTTCCATTCCAAACTTCGCCTGGAGTTTTGGATCTAACGAAGGTCAACGCCAAGTACCTCAATTATGAATGGTTTACCGAGGCGGAGATCGACAGCTCTGTGAGTGCCGGGTATGCCAGCGGCACCTGCTGGTACGCGGACGGTGGAACGGAGATCATCACGACCCATTTTCAGTACTCGGCGACTAGGTCGAAGACGATGAATCGTCACGGGACGACAATCAGTGACGAGTACAACGGTACCCAGACCGATTCCTCGCTGTTGACGGACACCCGGACCAATCACTGGACGTGCATTCCCTACAAAACCTGGACTTCGATCACAAACCAATGGCTGACCACGGAGACTCTTTCGACCGGGAGCCCACTCGGCACTGGAGTGTGGTCGGTCGTGGATACCTCGAACCTGAGATCCTATGAAATCTCCCCCAACACCGGGTGGAAGCTCGGCGGGACGACCAATTCTTGGGCATACAACGTCTCGAACATCTGGGAGGTAGTGGGATCGACAACCACGGCATCCACCTCCAGAACAACCATCACCTACTACGACGATCCTCCCTTCAATCTAACCGGCGAGGCTGCCACCGATGAAACGCTCGGGATGCCTTACACCAGGCTGGATTTTCGGGATGAGCTGGCCTCCAGACTCAATCCTTCGGGTCGCCAGACGAATTCCTTGCAAGTGCAATGTTCTTTCGCAATCGATGGAAATCTGGAGAGCGGCGGGATTCAGAAGATCGAATCACTGCAGGCCTATGTGGTGGGTGAAGCAGGTCGAACCTATTCGGTTTGGTATAGGAAGACAACACGACTTAAAAATGGACTGTTCACATCCGAAGAGTTCTCAGTTCCAGTCGTTGCCCAGGGTCCTGATGTGGAAGCCTGGGCCAATATTCCCTTTGATGCTTTGCCAACCGGAGACACGGGTATTGACTCTTTGCCCACCGGCGAGGGGCACATCGTCTATGAGTTCCTCCGTGCCGAGGCGTTGAATAGTGCTTCTGGAGATCCTGCCGGCGGCACACCGGGGATCGGGACCTTCAGCGGTGTTGGATCCGTTGGCGGCACATGTGCGGGATGTGGCTCAGTTGGAGGCCCAGGAAGTTGGGGGGAATGGGGCGGCGGCACTGTCGGGTATGGTGTGACGCTGGGAAGCGCCCTGGGCGGATCCCGAGTTGGAAGGATTCAAGCTGCGGTGGCGGGGAATCGCCAAGCCCTATTGGCTCGGGGTTCGCTCAAGGTGTCCGGCTACCTTGGGGCTCTCGAAATCCGACAGGACAGCGGGGGGTTGCGTCAGGTATGGGCTCCTATGTCAGTCGCCGATGTCCAGTCACTGACCAACGGCGGTTACGAAATCAAATTCTACGCATGGTCGGCAGTGACCTCAACCAACGGTGCCTACGCAACCTTCTCGTCAGCAGCCTCGCCTCAGGCCATCTGGCGGGTTGAGCCGGATGTGTCCGGGATTCTGGACGGCAATCGGGTGCGGGTGACTGCAACCACCGCCGGTGGGGATTCGAAAATCACTCAGTTCATCGCCAACACCAACGCTCCTGCCGGCCAAACTTCATGGACGGTCGTTTCGCCCGGCGGACTCTTCGAGCACACCACCGAATCGTGGACCGAGAACGATTCCGTTTACGGTAATTGCACCATCGAACGTCAGGCATGGAAATGGCCCGGTGTATCCACCAATTCCTTTGTCCAGACCCGGAAACTTGCCGCATTCGAATGGGGCATGGGAGTGGTTGAATCAACTGTCGGCGAGGGAACCCATGCCCGGACCACCATCACGGAGTATTGGACTGGAACTACCGGCCGCCGGCCCAGCGGTGAAGTTGCTTTGACCCGTGGTTGGGACGGCTCGTGGGAGGCTTACGAGTACGATTCACAGGGGCGGTTGACCGCAACCATTCAGCCCGATGGTACTGCCGAGTTTGGCGATCCGGAAGTTCGACGCACAGAGTATTCTTACACACCGGTGTCCGGGGGCGGGGATGCCGCTTTTGCGGCTCATGTCCGAATCCCGCGGACTGTTACCGAGCAGATCGGAGGGAGCGTCGTCGCCCGGGCATGGACAATCATCAAGCAAGGCGAGAGGCGGACAGTTCGAGGTGCAACCGTCGACGCTACGTTCACAACAACAACCAATCTGACGTCACGCCAGTGGCACTATCCCTCCGGTTCCCCGTTTGCTGGTCGGTTTTGGAAGAAGCTCTCGGAGGACGGAATCCTGACTCTTTATTCCTACTCCACCAACACCTCAGGTCAGGTGACGACCGTCCTGACCGGTTCTCCCGCCGGAGCCAATCCGCTTACCGCCACCAACATCGTCAATGGGACCGAAATAGTGACCGTCATAGGGACCTACGGGGAAACGCTGTCCCAGACCAGTCGATGGATCAACGGTGGCACCGCTGGCGCAACATTTGCCTCAGTCGCATTTTCCGATTTCGATGAGGCGAAGCGATGGCGACGAATGGATCTTCTCGACGGGACCTACGAGACCCGCTCATTCGATTGTTGTGGACTCGGCTTGGCGACCGACCGGGACGGTGTCCCCACTCAATTACTGTATGACGCCGCTGGCCGGCAGATTGGTAGCACTCGCCTTGGAATCTCCGTAACCAACCTTCTCAATCCCGCTGGTGCTGTAGTTCGGGCAGTTCGGGTCGGCACCAATGGATCGACCAACACTCTCTTCACTGCTGGCTACGACAGCGCCGGTTCCTTGCGTTGGATGACCAATGCGCTCGGCGGTGTCACTACCCACTCCTGGACCATCAACGGGGAAGGTGAACTGGAACAATCCTCCATCGATCCGGCGGGCGGCACTCAAACTCAAAGGCATTATCGGAATGGTGGCATCCGTTCGATCACCGGATCAGCCGTGATCAATCGTACGTTCACCAGCAGCGTGGGCAATTACTACGTCGATCCCGGGGACTCCGTCACCTTGTACGCCACCGCGACTACCGAGACGGATCTCGATAACGATGGGTACCCCAAAGACAGCATCGTCACGATACGCGATGCCCTGGGGAAGGTGCGAAGGGTGGATCGAGGATCCAGCGTGCGAACTTGGTACAGCTATAATCGCAAGGGGCAGCTGGTCCAGGAAGTGGACGCGGATGGAGTCACCACCCTGTACCGGTACAGTCCTGAGGCGGAACTCGAGTATGTCGCCATCGACATCAATCCTGCCAACACCACCTGGGATGCCGACGGCAATCCCTCCATCGATTTCCTCCAGGATCGTCTTACCCGACAGGCAACCGATTCAACCACCTACGCCTCTCAAACGGTTCGACGACAGCGTCGATGGGAGTACCCGACATCCGGGAGTACCAACGCAGTCGAAGTACGCGCCGCAATGGTGACTCCAGATGCAAGAAAGGCCTGGACGGTGGATCGGGGACTGACCTCT
>CAZDYB010000268.1:0-6361 GCA_964509045.1 uncultured Akkermansia sp. | reverse complement strand
GTTCCATCCCGTGCCCGTTGAACCGGCCCCAGAGTCCCCGACTCCACCCGCCCCGCCCCATCTCAAACCCGCCCTCACCGTTCCCGTCGCGCTCGAAAAGATCGGGACCGGCGGTCTCGCCAAGGTCGCCGATTCCCCCGATGGCCCCGTCTTCGGCCGCACCCTCATCGTCGCCGAACGTCTCGGCACCGACCGCGTCGTCCTCTCCAAATGGGCCCGTCGCATCTCCGGTTGGCACGGTCGCCAGGCTCCCATCGAAACCTGGCACGCTTCCATCGCTCCCGTCCTCGAACAACACTTCGCCTCCCAACAACTCCCCGTCCTCCGCTTCGACATCCATCCCCAACACATCGTCGCCGTCGTTTCCCTCGCCCAACAATCCGTCCGCGTCCCCGTCGACCACCACGGCATCGCCCTCTGGCACCCTCCCGAACGCGAGATCTTCCCTCCCGATTGCGCCCGCTGTCCCCTCACCGAAACCTGTCGCACCCTCACCGCCGCCACCGGCACCGCCCTCCTCTGGCGCCGCCTCGCCCTCGTCGATCAACACGGTCATCCCACCCGACGCGGTCGCATCGTCAGCTTCTTCCAGGGCGGCAACGGCCTCGCCATCGCCGCCGCCCTCGAAGACCCTTCCTACCCCGTCGATGAACTGCTCTTCGACCTCGCCAATCTCGACGCCGGATTCCGGTTCTGTGGCGATGACAACCGCTGGGGCGGCCGCCTCGCCGTGGCCTGTCACGCCGCCTATGCCCTCCAGAACATCGATGGCTACCTCGAAAACGGGGTCCCTCCCAAGTACGGCGACGGCGCCAATCGCGTCGTCCATGCCATCCACCGCGATCCATGGTCCAAACACCGCTTCGTCACCGACATCCTGGGAGATGGCGATGTCGACCGCATCATCATCGAGTGGCGTAGTCTGCTCCGGCAGGTCAGCCACGCACCCGCACTCGACTGGGAGCGATGGAGTCAGTTCCAATCCATGGCCAAGGCACTGCTCCACGAAACCGAATCCCCCACCGACACCCGGCTTCCACCCCTCGAACATCACCAGATGCGACGGATCGATCATCGGCTCCAACTCCGACGCCACTGAGCCCGGGCATCCGTCCTCACGCCCATGAAGCCCCCCGTCATTCCCCCGCCACTCCCCCCAACCCTTCCTCCGCCACTTCCTCCGGAGACGCCCGGGAAACGGCAGCGCCTCTCCACCACCCGCCAGGTGTTGCGGGTGTTCGTGTGGGCGCTGCTCGCCGGGTTGATCACCTACCGCATCTTCTTCCATCAACCCGATCAACAGTTCCAGCTCGGGCGCGGATGGAACCAGGATCAGTGGGGTGACCGCGAACGACGCACCTGGCGCACAGAACAGGTTTCTCCCACACCCCGCACTGCCCTTCCCACCAACCTCCGGCGCATCGAACTCCAACTGACCCGCGAAGCCGAAGACTCCCTCCGCTCCCATCGCCAGCAGTTCCGCGGCCGCGGCCAACTCGAAGTATCCCATCGTCCCTCCGTCCAGATCACCGTTCGCGAGGGCACATCCCTCTTCACCAATGTCGCCGCCCATCTCAAGGGCGCCGCCGGCAGCTTCCGACCCTACGACGACACCCCCGCCTTCACCCTCAACTTCAACAAGCACGCCAAAGGCCAGAAGTTCCACGGCTACTCCAAGATCTCCCTCAACAACTCCGTCCAGGATCCCTCCCTCCTCAACGAGATGATCAGCCGCGAGATGTTCCTCACCGCCGGTGTCCCCATCCCCCGCGCCCATCACGCCTCCGTCGTCGTCAATGATCGCGATCTCGGCGTCTACGTCGTCACCGAAGGCTGGGGCAAACCCTTCCTCCGCTCCCATTTCCCCGATGACTCCGGCAATCTCTACGACGGTGGCTTCGTCCAGGACATCAATGGTGACCTCACCGTCACGTCCGGTGACGAACAGGATTCCCATCCCGCCCTCCTCCGCCTCATCAACGTCGTCTCCGATCCCGATCAGGCCCGCAGCTGGGAACGCCTGTCCGCCGTGCTCGATATCGACCGGTTCATCACCCTCCTCGCCATGGACACCCTCCTGTGCAACTGGGACGGCTATGCCATCAACCGGAACAATTATCGCCTGTTCCACGATCGTTCCACCGATCGCATCGTCTTCATGGCGCACGGGCTCGATCAGGTGTTCGGCACCGGCCGCCGCATGGGCGTCGAGTCCACCATTGATCCCCCGTTTCGCGGCGGTGTCGCCCGCGCCGTGATGTCCACCGCCACAGGTCAGAAACGCTACAACCAACGGCTCCACGAACTCGTCCACACCACCTTCAACCCCGATACCATCGAGACCCGTATCCGCGAACTCGCTGCCAACCTCCGCCCCACCCTCCACGCCTACAATCCAGGCTGGGCCATCGACCACGACCATCGCGTCGCCAATCTCATCCAACGCGTTCACGCCCGCTTCGCCAGTGTCCGTGACCAATTGTCCCGACCACGCGAACCCCTCCCGTTCGATCCCCAGGGACTCGCCCGCATCCATGGCTGGAACTGGGTCGAATCCCCGGAGAACCGACCCGACACCGCCACCACCGGCAAGCCGGATCCCGACGCCCCACTGCGGATTGTTCTCGGGAACAGCGGGAACGATGCCTCCTGGCGCAGCCGGATCCGGGTCGAACCCGGAAGCTATCAGTTCGAAGGCCGGGTGCGGGCGCAGCAACCCGCGCAGGGAATCTTCGCCACGCTGCGCATCAGCGGCCAACGCGGTGGCTTCACCGAGCTCGCCGACACCGACTGGATCCCACTCCGTTTCCGCTTCGATTGCTGGGAGCCGATCAATGACATCGAGTTGGTCGCCCAGGCCGCCGGTGCCAACGCAACCGTCGAGTTCGATCCCGCATCGCTCCGCCTCCGTCGTCTGTCGGACACCCCCGGCCAATCCGGCAACCGTCCGGATGGCCAGTGATCCCATCCACCACAGGGTTCAGGCCAGCACCGCCTTCACCACCTCGCCGTGGACGTCGGTGAGCCGACGCTCCAGGCCGTTGTGGTAATAGGTGAGCCGCTCGTGATCCAACCCCAGCAGATGCAGGATCGTCGCGTGCAGGTCGTACACCGTCACCACGTCCTGCACCGACCGATACCCAAAGTCGTCCGTCGCCCCATGACTGAATCCCTTCTTAACCCCGGCCCCCGCCATCCAGCAGGTGAAGCCGCTCGGATTGTGGTCCCGGCCCTGTGATCCCTTCTGAAAGGTGGGCATGCGACCGAACTCGGTGCACCACACCACCAACGTATCCTCCAGCAGACCACGCTGCTTCAGGTCGATCAGCAATCCTGCCGTCGGCTTGTCCAGCACCGGGCCATGCACGCTGTATTGCTGGAACAGTTCCTTGTGCCCGTCCCAGTTGCTCACCCCTTCCCCACCCGTCTGGTACGCCCCGTTGAACAATTGCACGAACCGCACCCCCTTCTCCACCAGGCGCCGCGCCAGGATGCAGTTCTTCGCATAGGCCGCTCGGGTGTCCTTGATCCTGCTCCCACCCTCGTCCGCTCCATACAGCCGCAGGATGTGCTCCGGCTCGTTCGAAAGATCCGCCACCTCCGGAATCGTCAGCTGCATGCGCGCCGCCAATTCATAGCTCGCAATCCGCGCCGCCAACTCCGTGTCCCCCGGAAACCGTTCCGCATGCCACTCGTTCAACCGCCGCAGGAAACCGCGCGTCCGCGAATCGCTCCCCTCCCCAATCTCCCCGGGTCGCGCCAGGTTCCGGATCGGATTGCCCGCATTGAACTCCGTCCCCTGAAACGCCGCCGGCAGGAATCCAGGCGCCCAGTTGTTCACGCTGTTCTGCGGCTTGCCCCGCGGATCCGGAATCGCCACGTACGCCGGCAAACTCTGATCCTCGCTGCCCAATGCATAGGTCACCCACGCTCCCAGACTCGGGAATCCATCCAACGCGTTGCACGTCGACATGAAGTTCTCCCCAGGCCCATGGGTGTTCGTCTTCCCCTGCATCGAATGGATGAAACACATCTCGTCCGCCAACGCACCCAGGTGCGGCACCAGATCCGAAATCATCTTCCCACTCTGCCCGCGCGGCCGGAATTCCCACGGACTCCTCGTCAAGGCCCCCTGCTCCCCCTGGAACGTGATCAGCTTCTCGCTCCCCGGCATCGGTTGGCCATGGCGCCGGATCAACTCCGGCTTGTAGTCAAACGTGTCCAGCTGGCTGCACGCCCCGCTGCAGAAGATCACCAACACATTCTTCGCCTTCGGCTCGAAATGCGGCTGCCGCGCCCCGTAGGGCTGCGCCGGATCAATCACCGGCCTGATCGAGGTCTTGCCCGACAGATTCGCCCCCAGCATCCCCTGCCGGGACAACAGGTGGGTCAACGCAATCGCCTGCAATCCGATCCCCGTGTCCGCAAGAAAACGACGGCGGTTGAGCAGGGGACTGCGTCGAAACGGATTTTCAGGAGTCATGGAATGAAGAGAAACTCGTTGGCGTTCAATACCGCGCGACACAGGGCCGGCAGGCCTTCCGCAACCGCAAACTCCACCGCCGCCGCCCGCTCCCCCGGTCCAGGCTGCCGGTTGAAGGCCAAGGCCCATGCCCGCTCCACCTGCTTCGCCGGTTCCGCTCCAACCTCCCGCTTCAACCGGCTCGCAAAGGTCTCCGCCTGGTCCATCACGAACCGGCTGTTGAACAGGTTCAAGGCCTGCAATGGCGTCGTCGATACCCCGCGCCGCGCCATCACCAGGCTCCCATCCGGACAATCAAACGATCCAAAGATCCCGTCCTGCTCCATCCGTACCTTGAACGCGTAAATCATGCGCCGCGTCTCGGGCGGCCCAAAACGTTCCTTCGGGAAGTAATGGTAGACATTCTCCCGATCCACCTCGTGCAGGTAGAACCCCGGACCGCCCCGCGCCGGATCCAGGTTGCCGCTCACCGCCAGAATGCTGTCCCGGATCCCCTCCGCCTCCAGTCGACGCGGCGGAAACCGCCACAACAGCCGGCTCCCTCCATCCACCCGCGCCGCTTCCTCCCTCGGTGCACTCGTCTGTCGCCAGGTCGCCGACAACAGGATCTGACGCTGCAATCGTTTGATGCTCCACCCGCCCTTCACCAATTCATCCGCCAACCAGTCCAGCAACTCCGGATGCGTCGGCTTCGATCCGTTCAAACCAAAGTCATTCGGTGTATCCACCAGACCCACCCCGAACTGGTATTGCCAGAGTCGGTTCACCAGCACGCGCGCCGTCAACGGATTCGACGGATTCGCAATCCACTCCGACAACTTGAGTCTTCGATCCCGCTCCGGTGTTCCCGGCTCCATCGTCATCGGCTCGAATACCGCCAGCGTCCCCGGCGCCACCACCTCCCGCTTGAGCAGCGGATCTCCCCGATGCAACCGATGCGTCTCGCCCGGTTGCGAAAAGTTGCCCGCATACACCGCCGGAACACGCGCCAGGGATTCCCGTTCCCCACGCAATCGCCCCAACTCGGCCAGCCACGCCTTGCCCTCCTCAGCTTCATTCTCGGCAAATCCGTCAAACCGATACTCCGGCCCCGTCGGCTTCTTGCCCGCACCCGGGAACGGTTCACGATCCTCAGAACCCGCAATCACCTTCAGGGTCCCCACGGTTGTTCCAGCCTCGATCCGATACAGGGTCGCCACCCGATCCGCGAATCGTCCACCCCGGTCCCGACCCCAGATCACCCGGTCAATCCTCTCTTCCCGGGGAAACTCCAGTTGCACCCACCCACGCCCGTCTTCGTTCGAAATCCACGACCGATCGTTCCCCGTCCGCCCATCGTTGAGGTGCTCGAGTTTGTGGATCTCATAGCCCGCCAGACTGCCCGATGCCGTCACCCGGACACCCATCGATGCCAGGGCCACATTGCGATCCCCGGCCCACACCTCCAGTTCATCGATGCACGGTTCTCCCCCACTGGTCGCCGTGATGGTGAACCGCACCACCCGGGCTTCCACCGCCTCAAAAACCTCGGCATTCATCACCGCGTTCACCGGTGCCCTCAGCCCCGCACCGGGGTTTGCCCGCGCCTTCGGGATGAACCGCGCCAACTTGCCCTCCAACTCCCCGATCCGACCCTCCACCCGCGCCAGTTTCTCGACCCGATCCGGGCTCATCGGAAGGTTTTTGTCGCCGTGCTGCACCCCCGCAAAGATCGCGGTCATCGAGTAGTACTCCCGATGCGCAATCGGATCGAACTTGTGCGAATGACAGCGGGCGCAACCGAGGGTCAACCCGAGAAAGGCCGTTCCAGTCGTGCCCACCATGTCGTCCAGTTCATCCAGCCGCTGTTGCGCCGTCAGCGCAATGTCCGGGCTCTTC
>CAZDYB010000267.1:0-6373 GCA_964509045.1 uncultured Akkermansia sp. | reverse complement strand
CGGTCAGGGGAGTTCCCTGGAACGTGGTGGTCGCCGATCCGGCCGGGATTTCAACCGTGGCCGGCACCGACAGCTCGGTGGAGTCCGAAGAAGTCAGCACCACGGACAGGGGAGCAGTGCGATCGCCATTGCGGGTGATCGTGAAATGCACCGGTGTTCCGCCTTCGTCGGCCTGGCCCAGCACGGAAACCAACCGCAACTGCTGCGGCACCGTGAATGTCGTCCCACTGATGCCCGCATTGTTGGCTTCACTCTCCTCCAGCAACTGCCCCGCCGGATCCACCTGGATCACCGCATGGAAGGTTCCCGCCACACCATTGTCCGGGATGAGCACGCTCACCGATCGCCCAACGGTCCCTCCCGCCGCCAAGGGTGTGCCCACCGGCAAGGTCACCACCACCGTGTCTCCACCGATCACCCCATCCGCCGACAACGCCACCGTCTCCACCCACGAACCCGTGGCCACCAGCGCTCCCGAATTGCGCGTGGTCCAACCCACCGTGAACGGAACCCCCGGAATCACTTCAGCCGGGATCACGATGTCTTCCACCACCAGATCCGGGCGTGGAGGCAG
The DNA here is from genome assembly GCA_964509045.1 of uncultured Akkermansia sp. Taxonomy (GTDB): domain Bacteria; phylum Verrucomicrobiota; class Verrucomicrobiia; order Limisphaerales; family UBA9464; genus UBA6176. Next base: position 5,799 of record CAZDYB010000267.1, on the reverse strand, counting down.
GACCAAGGCCAGCACGTTGCCCTCCGTCACATTGTTCCCCTCATCCACTTCACCCAGCAACCCCGTCGAATCCGTCGTCACCACCACCCGGAAATCGCCCGGATCCAATCCCACCGCCGGCAAGGTGACCGTCGCATTCAGGATCACCGAGGCGCCCGGCGCCAACGGCGCCGCCGCACCCGCAGGACGCAACACCAGATTCGCCGCGAATACGCCGCCAGCCGTGCGCAGGGTCAACAGATCCACCCAGTTCGCCGCCGCCGCATTCCCCGCGTTCCGCACTTCCCAACTCACATTCACCGACGACCCAAACGTCGCCAGATCCGGTGTCGTCACCGAATCCACCACCAGATCCGGTCGCGGAAGATTCGCAATCGTCAGCACATCGGTCGTCCCGACGTTGTTGGCCTCCGATTCCTCCACCACTCCGTTTGGACCGTCCGTCACCACCAGGAACCGGTAGTCGCCCGGAACCACCACCCCGATCCCCGGCATGGCAAAGGTCAGCTCAATCTCGCGCGTGTCACCCGGCGCAAGTGGCAACGGGCCCAAGGCCGCTCCCCCAAGATACACATCTCCTCCATCCAACAGCTCATTCACCGACAGATACAGGTGGTCCGTCACCGCTCCCACCACCGCAATCGCCCCCGCATTCCTCACCGTCCATCGCACCGTCGCTGTCGTTCCAAAATACGTCGTCCCCACCAACTCCACCGAATCCACCACCAGATCCGACAACAGGATGTCCGTCGGATCCGCCGAGATCCCCACATTGTTCGCCGCCGTCCCCGTCTCCAGCACCGCGTCTCCCGAGTCCGCCGTCACCACCATCCAACGATTGCCCGATACGCCAGCCGGCAAGGTCACCCGGCGGGTCACCTCCACCGACGCCCCCGGCGCCAGCGGACCCTCCACCGCGAAATTGGCCAACAGGGTGTCCGACCCAATCCCAGCATCCGACGACAGATCCACCCGCTCGTTCCACGGGCCCACCGCCGGTACCGTCCCGAGGTTGGTCACCGTATAGGTCACATCCACCTCCGTCTCCACTCCTGCGGTGGCCGGACCGGTCACCGCCGAAACCACCAGGTCCGGCAGGGCCACCGGCGTAAGGTAGGCAAGGTTGTCGATGGCCGCCGTCTCGGCTTCGGCACCCAGGGCAATCCGGACGGATGCAATTCCCGGCTTGCTGATGCTGATGAGTTGCTGGCTTCCCGCCCCTGCCTGCGCGGTCTGATTGAAGATCTCCGCGCCGGCAGCGTTGAAGGCCCGCACCACGGATCCCGGCGCCGCGGCATCAATCAGGAAGAAGGCCACGAACGGTGTGGTCGCTGGCGTCAATGTGCCCGGTTGCACAAACCGGATCTCGATCTCCGACCCCATCGCCGGATCCCCAAACACTCGCGGTGCAGACACCGGCACAAACGTACCCGGGTTGGCCGAGGTGGTCACCGGATCGCCCGACAGGGTCTCAAAGAGCACACCCTGGTCCGCATATTGATCGGTCAACGCCGTGCCCGCCGGAACTTCCTCAAAGGTGATCAACCGGTCACCCAGGTCCGGGGTCACGTACAGGCTCGACTGCGGAACAATCACACCGCCGGGCATCGCCTGATGTCGCCAGGAAAACTCCAGGCCGCTTTGCCCGATCGCATTCGCGGCAAACAACAGTTCCACCGGATACAACCCCTCGCTCTCAAAGCTCAGGTTCATCCAGGTATAGGTAAACCCTCGGTCACCCGCCGATCCCAGGAACTGGTCACCCACGGCCAGCCAGAATCCGTCGTCGCTGCCCACCCCCAGCTGGATGTCGATCTCCGGTGTGCCCGGCGCAATGTCCAGGGCCTGGGTCACCCGCAGATGGAACCGGTGCCGGAGGATGAAATTCCGGGCCGCCAACCCCAGCACCTGTTCGGGCGGTGTGGTCGTGCCCTGAAAGAAGGTGTTGAAACTGCTCCCCACCCCAATCACTGAACCCGGACTCGGGAAATCAATCACCGGACTCAATGTCGTCCCGCTCGGAGTCCGCCCACTCAGGAAGGTCGGCGTCGGCGCTCCGCCTCCCCCAACCCCGTTGAACAACTCGATCGACACTCCATTGCCCGGCACCGGCGGCAACGTCGTGCGGGTCGCATTCGCCAACGGAATCAGGCTCCCGTAATTCTGCTGGACCGTCAGGGTCGCCCCGCCACTCGGCGTGGTCCCACCCGCATCCGTCACCAGACATCGATAAACCCCCGCATCCGCCGCCTGCACGGCCGGCAACACCAACGTCGGATCAGTCTCGCCCTCAATATCCACCCCGCCCACCTGCCACTGATATCCCACCGGCGCCGTGAACAGTGCCGTCACCGAGAAAGTCGCCGGTGAACCGCGCAACACCGTCTGGCTCACCGGATTCGCCGTGATCTGCGGCGGTGTCCGCATCTCAAACGTCCCTTCCCACCAGTCCTCTGCCGCCTCACCCAAGGTCCCATCCCCATCCTCGTCCATCAGGTTGCCCGCCCGATCCGTCACTCCCGGGCCCACCCGGAACGTGTAGACACCGTTCATCCGCTGCGACGCGAAGTTCACCTGCACCTGCGTCGCATCCAATACCGTCACGGAACTGATCGACACCCCCACTCCGTCCGGTCGCTCCAACCCGAAATCATCCGTGCCGAACGACGACCCCGTCATCGGCTCACTGAACGTCACCGTCACCTGACTCACCGGAACCGTCAGCACTCCCGTCGCGGAAACCGTCGCCACCGTCGGCGGCACCGGATCCAGCACCACCGCTGTCCGGAAGGTCCCGTCCGCCGCACTCGGCAGCAGCACCCGCACATTGTCGATGCCCCAGCTCTCATCAGCCACCGTCTGCAGGTTCCGCCCGCGAAAGGTCAATGACAGCGATCCCGCCGTGTGCGCCGTCGTGAATCCCATCCCTCGGTAAATCCCATCCCCAGTCCCCGATCCCGCAAAGTTTACCCCATATACTTCCGGCTCGGTCAGCACATAGCTCTGGTTCGCCCGGTTCGATGCATGAAACGTATACTCCCACACCGGCGCCACCGGTCCATCCACCTCCACTCCCAGATAATCCGGTCCCGACGCCGGCCCATTCCCATCCCAGGTATCGATGATCATCCCATCCCACAGGACACGGATGGTCTCATGCGGCGGCAACGTCGGCAGGGTCAACGTCACCCGGTCGTTCCCATACCGGCCCAGGAACCGCGTGCTCGCCGCCGAAGTCGTCGTCGTGGACCGATCCCAGTAACCATCCACCCCGGTCTCAAAGTCAGTGTTGTAGAAGGGGGTCCAGGCGCCCGCCAACATGGGCTGGGCTTCCGCACCCAGGATGTCCGGCCCCACCTCCACCTGGTAAACCCCGGCCACGGTCTGCTCCGGAAAGTTCAACCGATACGTATCCTCACCCAGCGTCATCAGGGTGAAACCGTCCGGATCCAATGGCCCGTCAGGTCCCACAATCCGGAAATCCGCAGCGCTCAGCGTCGAGGGATCCACCGGGGCACTGAAACGAACCTCCAGTTCACTCAAACGGTTCGCCGTGCGGTTGGGCTGGATCGACGCCACAAAGAATTCGGCCGGCGTCACCGTCAAGGTCACCACCGCCGATGTCGTCGGCCCGTACGGATTCGATACCACACAGTAATACTCACCCGAACGTCCCACCGCCGCCGGACTCAGGCGGAGGGTGGACGTCAATGCGCCCTGCACATCCGACCCGGACAAGGGTGCCCCCTCAAAAAACCATTGGTACAGCAGCGGCTGGAACGGACTCGTGGCAGTCACCTCAAACTCAGCCGTGCTTCCCGAAGGTACGGAGAGATCGACGGGTTGGACCGTGATCTCCGGCGCAGCCCCCCAGAACTTGAACGAGTAGTCCCCGACGCTCGTGATGCTGTTCCCGCCCGTCACCGTGACGGTATAGGTTCCCGGTTGCCCCGCGTAATGGCTGCGGTCACCCGAATTCAAGGTGTCCGTCAACACCACATACCCGTCCGGATGCCACAACTGCAGGGTCATTCCCACCGATGGAAAACCCGGCTGTCCCGCGTTGTCGTCCAGGTACAACCACTGGGGCGACGACACCACCATCTGATACGTGTCACGGCCTCCAGGCCCCTCGATCACCCCAGCCCCAACCGCCGGGATTCCAGGCGTCACAGTCTGTCCCAGGGCCAGCACGAACGGTCCCTGGTCATTCACGTCCAGGATCGCAAAGGAATAGGTCCCGTTGATCGCGGTCGGACTTACGTTGGACCAGACCTCGATCCGATATTGCCCCGTTGTCGGCAGGACCCAGCGACCCGGATCCACATTGTCCAGGCGATCCGAAAACATGATGCTGCCGTCCGGTCGATAGACATGCCACCAGGCCCCGCTCGATGCTGAGCCAAGGTCATCGAAATAGTGGACCGCCCCGGCTGTCCCCATGAACGTATAGATATCCTGCGAACCCAGCATCTCCAGGTTGCCCGCTCCCGCCGCCGGAACCCCGTCGCTCACCGTCGTCGGCAACGTCAGCGCAAACGGTCCCTGATCCTCCACCGTCAACAACGCGAAATCATACGTTCCAACCATCTCCGGCTGGTTGTCCGTCGACTGCACCGTCACCCGGTATGTCCCGGTCTCCGCCAACTCCAACCGTCCCGAGTCCGATCCATCCAACTGATCGTAACGAACCTGGCCTCCAGATGGGTTGAAGATGCGAAGTGCAAGATTTCCGCCCCCCCCCGCCTGCCGGTCATCGACATAGATGACCTGCCCCGCCGTCCCCTCGAAGGTATAGGCATCCAGTGATCCCGATGTCTCGATGTTGCCCGCTCCCGCTTCGGGCACCCCGTTTCCCACCACCGCCGACAGCGTCAAGGCAATCGGCCCATCGTCATCAACCGGCAGGACCCCGAACGAATACGTTCCCAGCAACTCCTGGTTCCACCACGGCGCCCTCACCTCAACCGTCCACGTTCCCGTGATCGGCACCACAAACCTCCGCGCTCCCGTCCCATTCAGGTTGTCGAACAGCCACGATCCTCCGTCCGGCGCGTTCAACCGCATCTCCATCGAGGAATCCACCGAGTCAAAGTCCGCCAGGAAGAACACATCTCCCACTGTCACATCCACCAGATACCGATCCACCTGACCCAGCGAACCAATCCGTCCCGCACCCGCCACCGGCACCCCGTCGCTCACCGTGTCGCCTATCGCAATCACCACGGGCGCGTCATCCATCACCGATCGCAGCACAAACCCATAGTCGCCGCCCGGGGTGAATCCATATCGATAGGCTTGGACCGCCAAACGGTAATCCCCGTCCCGGTAAAGCTCGAATCGGCCCGGTGACCCGTTGTTGTACCACGTCTGGAAGAGGATGTTCCCATCCGGATCCAACAACTCCCAATCCAACTCGCCACTCGTGTCCACCGTCCGATCCACATAGATCACCTGACCCACCGTTCCCGGGAACACGAAGATGTCCCGCTCGTTCACCGCCCCGATCACTCCCGCTCCCGCCTCCGGAACGTCCAACGACACTTCCTCATCCAGTTCCAGCGCAAATTCGGTCTCGATCCCGGGCAGGATCCCCAGCCGGAATCGACCGGTATAAGGATAACCATCATCCTCGGTCTGGACGATCAGCCGATAGGTTCCCGTCTCAGGAAGAGTGAGGAATCCGAAGTCGCCATCATAAAAGCGGAGCTGGGAGAACAAGGGCTGCCCGTCCGGACCGATCAGGCTGTAGACCAGACAGCACCCCTCATCCAATCCTCCCTCATCAACATAGATCCG
>CAZDYB010000266.1:0-6404 GCA_964509045.1 uncultured Akkermansia sp. | reverse complement strand
CTCGTCAGTCTGAACCGGTGTGGAAAGGGCTGGGTCCTCGCGTGATACCTTTCCCGGAGCGGCGACGTCCGGTCGCCGTTCAAGATCATCCCGACGGGCAACCCTCACCGCCCCAATCCTCCCTCCGCGGAAAACACAGGGCCCATCGCTCAACCCAACCCATTTTCACCAAGGAGATCACAAAGAACACAGCGAACCCTCGTCCCGGCCTCCTCCCTGTCCATAACGGCTACCGATGAACTGAACCGGATGTGAGCCTTGCTTCGCGACGGGCGTTGAAGGCACCAAACCGCTGGCGACCACACTGCCCGAACGTCGGCTCCGCCCGATCTGCCAGGTTCGTTGCAGCAAGCCACCTGGATGGATCGGGGTCGGTTCTTCGCGTGAGACACTCCCCGGCCGCGACTCCCGCGCGGACCCGGCAATTCTCCCACCATCGGTTTTCATATGCATGAGCCCTTTTTTCCCTGCGTTGGGCCTCCAGCATTGCGACCCCGGCTTCTCCAACCGCATTCTCGCCCCTGCGTTCAGCGCCATGCCCGATCTTCACATGTCTCCCGGAACCGGTGCCCGCCTCGTGCGGCACGCCGGTGATCATCTCCGCGTCACTCTCCGTCCCATTCCCCCGGGTTGGCAGGCGCGGTTGCGGACCAATCTCGGGCGCGCCGACCGGGTCCGCGAAGAGATCGTCCGATCCCATTTCGAGAAGCTGCCCCTCGCCGGATCCTCGTGGCGCGATCTCCCGATGCAGGTGGAAGGTGACACGGCGTCGATCCTGCTTCCCCTGACCGAAGTCGGTCATTTCAAGGCCAAGGCCTTCGCCATCGATGTCCACGGCCAACAACACTGGCCCGGCGGAGTCGACATCGGGATCGGGGTGCATCCGTCCTGGACCCGGACCGCCAACCTCATCTACTGCGCCTTCCCACGCATGTTCGGCGAATGGTCCCGCAACCGGGAACGAACCGGGCCGGACCATCTCCCATCGGAAGTCCAGGCCCTCGACAAGGCCGGTTGGACCATCATCCCTCCCGGCGGCACCCTCCGCTCCGTCCTGCGGGAACTTCCCCACATCTTCGACACCCTGGGATCCCGGATCCTCCATCTCCTTCCTGTCAGTCCGGTCCCCACCACCTTCGCCCGGTTCGGCCGGTTCGGTTCTCCCTACGCCCTCCAGGATCTCACCGCCATCGATCCCGCCCTCGTCGAGTTCGATCAACGCACCACCGGCATCGACCAGTTCATTGAACTCGCCCGCGGCGTCCATGCCCGCGGCGGCCGACTCATGCTCGATCTCGTCATCAACCACACCGGTTGGGGGAGCCGCGAGTGGAACGAGCATCCCGAATGGTTCCTGCGCCATCCCGATGGCCGCTTCCACAGTCCCGGCGCCTGGGATGTCGTCTGGGAAGACCTCGTCGAGTTCGATCAATCCCACATCCCCCTCTGGGATTACCTCGCACGCGTGTTCCTCACCTGGTGCCGTCGGGGTGTCGATGCCTTCCGTTGCGATGCCGGATACAAGATCCCGTTGCATGTCTGGCAGTTCATCACGGCCCGGGTCCGACAGGAGTTTCCGGACACTGTCTTCCTGCTCGAAGGCCTTGGCGGTTCCTGGGAAGCCACCAATGCGCTGCTCGCCGAAGGGGGCATGCAATGGGCCTACAGCGAACTCTTCCAGAACTTCGGACCCCACGCCGTCGGCTCCTACATCGATTACGCCCTGCGCACCTCCCTCGAAGCCGGCACCCTCGTCCACTACAGCGAGACCCACGACAACACCCGCCTCGCCGCGCGCGGTGCCAGTCCCCACGCCCCGCTGACCCCCGAAGGCCGCCGCTGGTCCCTCCATCGCAACCGCCTGAGCGCCCTCACCAGCGTCCAGGGCGCCTTCGGCTTCACCAACGGCGTCGAGTGGTGCGCCACCGAACAGGTCAACGTCCACTCCTCCCGCGGACTCAACTGGGGCTCCCGACTCCACCTCATCCCCGAACTCCATCGCCTCCACCAACTCCTCGCCCATCACCCCTGCTTCTTCGATGGCGCCCGCCTTTCCCGCCTGGATCTCCCCGGGTCACCCGTCCTCGCCCTTCGCCGTGACTCGGCCGATGGCCTCGACATATGCCTGGTCCTGGTCAACACCCAGTTCGATCAACCCGGTCATCTGCTCCTCTCCCAGGCCATCTGGGAGGACCTCGGTTCACCCCGCTTTGATCTCGCCCTCGCTGATCCTTCCACCCCCTCCGATCCCGTCGGCATCCGCCCGGTGCCGAACGGCGTGGAACTGATCCTCCAACCCGGTGCCGCCCATTGCCTCGCCGTGTCCGCCGCTCCCCGCGGCCTTGCCGGTGATGCCTATCGCCATGCCCGCGCCCGCGCCGACTGGGCCCTTGCCGCGCTCAATCGCGTCTCACCCGTCCCGGTTGCCCAACCCCAGCCCTGGACCGATCTCGCCGCAGCCGTCGATGCCGATCCCTTTGCCTTCCTCGCACAGACTTTGCCCCACGCGGGCACCTATCCCCGGGTGATCCGATGGATCCGCGCCGACATCCGGCGCATCGTTCCCGTTCCCCCGGATCACTGGCTGCTCGTCGAACTGGATGTTCCATTCAAGGCCCGGCTCATCTCCGATGCCAATCCCGCGTGGGAAGTCGCTGAATCCGTCCCCGCCGCCGATGCCCATTTCGCCGCCTTCCCCCCCACGAATCAACAGGGCCCACGCCAACTCCACATCGAGATCCCTTCCGCCGCCGCCGATCTCGAAGCCTCCCTGTTCCTCACCGGACGGGACCCCGCCCTGACCCTCCAGCTTTCCCCCCCCACCTTCCACGGTCCGCTCACCCTCCTTACCAATGGACGCGGCTCGATGGCCCGCATCCCTGTCGACATCGGTCGCACCACCTCCAAGTACGACTGTCTGCTCGGCGCCAATCTCCACCCCCGCGTCCCGGTCGACCGCCACATCTTCCTCAAACGGTTCCGTACCTGGATCGAGGCCGACGGCTTCATTTCGCCCCTCACCACCGCCAACCTCCTGTCCTTCGAACCCGGCCCGCCCGCCCACTGGCGCTTCGTCGTCAATGCCGGCGACGGACGCGCCGTCGAGATCCATCTCGTTGCCGATCTGATCCCGGACCAAAACACGGTCGTCCTGCGGTTCAGCCGGATGAATGGCAATCTGCCCTTCGGTACCGCGCTCCCCGCCGATGCCCGGGTCCGGCTCACGGTGCGCCTCGATCTTGAAGACCGGAATTTCCACTGGGAGACCCGCCGCAACGAAGGCGCCGATCACCATTTCCACGTCCACACCCGCTCCCTCGCCCATCATCAGGGCTTCTCCTTCGCTCCCGGCCCCGACCGCGCACTCCGCGCCTGGGTCGATGCCGGCTCCTATCGGCCTTCACCGGAATGGTCCGAACACCTTCCCCATCCGGTCGAAGGCACCCGCGGGATGCAGGATCACGGCGATGCCTGGTCTCCCGGTTGGTTCGACATCCCACTGGAACCCGGAGGATCCGCCAGCGTCATCGCCACCGCAGAGATCCATGACTCCGATCCCGGTGCCATCGCGGACTTCGTCGCGACCCGCGCCCAGACCATCGAACAACTCCTGCACCAGGCCAGGATTCCCGCCCAGGACCACTTCGGTTCCCGCCTCGCCATTGCCCTCTCCGCCTATGTCGTCCGTCGCGACAACACCCGCACCGTCATCGCCGGTTATCCCTGGTTCCTGGATTGGGGTCGCGATTCCCTCATCGCTGCCCGTGGCATGCTCGCCGCGGGATGCATCCGGGAAGTCCGTGACCTGATCCTGACCTTCGCCCGTTTCGAAAAGGACGGTACCCTGCCCAATTCCATCCACGGCGAGGACGCCTCCAATCGCGATACCACCGACGCCCCGCTCTGGTTTGGAATCGTCTGCGAGGAACTCGCCCCGCTCCTGTCCCCCGACCAGACCCCGCTCCACCAGACCGTCGTCGATGACCAGGGGCGCACCGTCGCCGATGTCCTTCGTTCCATCGCCTCCGGTTATCTCGCCGGCACCCCGAATGGCATCCGCGTCGATCACGCCTCCGGTCTCGTCTGGAGTCCTCCCCACTTCACCTGGATGGACACCAATCATCCCGCCGCCACGCCGCGTGAAGGGTATCCCGTCGAGATCCAGGCCCTCTGGATCCGGTTGCTCCGCCAACTGGCTTCCCTCCGCGCCGCCCCTTGGGATGGCCGTGGCGAAAGCTGGGCCGATCTCGCCCAGCGCGCCCTCAAATCCTTCAACACCTACTTCTGGCTCGAAGACTGCGGTTGGCTCGCCGATTGCCTCGTCGCCGCCCAGGGCGTTCCCGCCCGTACCGCCGCCCCCTGCAACGCCCTTCGCAGCAATACCCTGCTCCCCGTCACCCTCGATCTCGTCTCCGGATCCCATGCCCAACGCATCGTCGAGAATGCCCGACGCCATCTCGTCGTTCCCGGCGCCCTCCGTTCCCTCGCGCCGCTCCCCGTCACCCCGCCCCTGCCCGTCCACGGTCATCACGGCCAACTCCTCAACGATCCCGATCACCCGTACTGGGGCCACTACCGTGGCGACGAGGATACCTCCCGCAAACCCGCCTATCACAACGGCACCGCCTGGACCTGGACCTTCCCCGCCTTCTGCGAAGCCTTGGTCAAGGCCCATCCCGGTGACCCCGCCGCCCGCATCGCCGCCCGCGCCTACCTTGGTTCCATGGCCGTCCATCTCCAACAGGGTTGCATCGGGCACCTCCCCGAGATCATCGAGGGCGATGCCCCCCATGCCCACCGCGGCTGCGATGCCCAGGCCTGGTCCACCACCGAGGCCCTCCGCGTCTGGCGTTGGCTTGATCCCGCCTCCCATTCCACCCCGTCCCACACCTGACCCGGCCTGATGTCCCCGGCTTCTTCCCTTCATCGCACCCGACCCTTTCTCACCGCACTCCTGGCGCTGTTCCTCATCCGGTTCCCGGCCTTCGCTGCCGATCCCGGCCCGCCCTTCCGCGATCTCTTCCCCGATACCTGGGTGGCCACCGATGCCCTTGGCCGTTCCGTCGTCACCCATCCCGCGACCAGCCATCCCCGAACCAACCGGACCGTGGGGATGTTCTACTTCCTCTGGCTGGGCGCGCACGTCCGCGGAGGGCCCTATGACGTCTCCCGGATTCTGGCCCAGGATCCGGCCGCCATGGACAAGGCCGACAGCCCGCTCTGGGGCCCACTCCATGCCCCGCATCACTGGGGCGAATCCCTCTTCGGCCATTACCGGTCCGACGATCCCGCCGTCCTCCGCAAGCACGCCCAGATGCTGTCGGATGCCGGCGTCGACGTGGTGATCTTCGATGTCACCAACCAGTTCACCTATCGCGACGAGTACAGGGCGCTGCTGCGCGAATGGAGTGCGATGCGCCAACTCGGCAACCGCACCCCGCAGGTCGCCTTCCTCACCCCGTTCTGGGATCCTGCCCGCGTGGTCCGCACCCTTTGGCGCGACCTCTATTCCACCGGCCAATTCCGGGATCTGTGGTTTGAATGGGATTCCAGACCGCTGATCCTCGCCGATCCCAGCCTCCTCGATCCCCGCGAGGAGAATGCCCGGCAATCCCAGCCCACCGAACTGCGCCCCGGTCATTCACTGGGCCAATCCTTCACCTCGACCCTCCCGCTGGTCGGTGTCGCCGGCAGGTTCCCCACGTGGAACACCACCCACTCGGCCGTCACCCTGCGCCTCCGCCGCGGAGGCCCCGCCGGCGGGATCGTCGCCTCCCAACGCTTCACCCAGGTCCGCGACAACGATTGGCTCCAGCTTCGCCCACCCCAGCCTCTGCCTCCCGACACCTATTGCCTCGAAGCCGTCGAACCCGAGGGAAGGATCGGGTGGTGGAGCGACCCCGCCGATTCCTTCCCGCGCGGCACGGCGCTCGCCGATGGATCACCGGTTCCCGGCGACCGCACCCTGCGCCTGCTCGGCTCCGACGACGAAACCGTCTCCATCCGGGATTTCTTCACCTTCCGCAAACCGCAACCGGATTACTTCCAGGGCCCCACCCAGCCCGACATGTGGAGCTGGCTCGAAGTCCATCCCCAACACGTCTTCACCAACCGCCTCGGTCAACCCGAACAGATGTCCGTCGGCGTCGCCCAGAATGCCGTCGATGGCCGACTCGGTTCCCTCAGCGAACCCGGCGCACTCGGTCGCAGCTTCCACAACGGAAAACGCGATACCCGACCCGACGCCGTCCGTTTCGGCCTCAACTTTGCCGAACAATGGCATCGCGCCCTCGCCGTCGATCCCCCCTTCCTCTTCGTCACCGGCTGGAACGAGTGGATTGCCGGCCGTCACGCCGAGTTCAACGGGGTCCGCCGCCCCGTCCTGTTCGTCGACCAGTTCGACC
>CAZDYB010000265.1:0-6419 GCA_964509045.1 uncultured Akkermansia sp. | reverse complement strand
TGGCGGCGGTGGGAATGCCCTTGGGGCGCGAAGCGAGGCGGATCTCGCGGCTGGTGGTGAGCTGGGTCATAGGTCGTGGCTCAGGGTTGCAGTCAGACTTGCCATTGCCATAGGTCACACTGGCAAGAGCGCGATGGGATGCACTGGGGTCTTATGCTGCCTGCAAGAGCCAATGGGTCAGAGCCAGCCGTTTGACATTTGATCCAGGAGCGCCTTCACGAAACCCCGCATCTCAGCCGGAACGAATCAGTTGCACCGGAGGGAAAGTCTCACGCGAAGCCGCGAAGAGACGGGGGAGATTCGGAAGACACCCTCGGCTGGGATCGTTCACCGGGTGGTGGCTCATTTCAGAACCGAAAGCCCGTGCTTCTTCGCGCCTTCGCGTGAGAATTCCGGCTCACCTCGACTGAATCGTTCCGGCTCAGGAACCGGAAGCGACGCTTACGGCGGCCCTTGCCCAACAGGTCGACTGCGACCCTGAGCCTTGGATTGTTCGAGCAAGCCCTTCAGTTCGACCACGAGTTCGGGTCGCCTGAAATACAGGTTGGTGGTTTCCCCGGGATCGCCTTCGAGATCGAAGAGCTGTCCCGGTGCCTCCGGCGCCGTTTCAGGCAATGCAAAGGATCGGAGCTCTGGATTCGTATAATTGTTCCCGCCGGAATCACGATGATCGATGAACTTCCAGGTCCCACGACGAATCGAAAGCGTGCGTCCGCCACCAAAGGCCTGCGTCAGCAGATATGGGCGGATCGGGGCGTTGACCCGGCCCTCGAGCACGGGCAGCAGATTGAAGCTGTCCTCGGCGGCATCGTTGGGCAGGACCACCCCGGTGATCGCGGCCACGGTCGCCATCACGTCGGTGAGACTGACGGGTTGAGTGGAGATGGCACCGCCTTTCACCCGCCCGGGCCAGCGGACGATCAGCGGCACGCGGTGCCCGCCCTCCCACGAATCTCGCTTCACCCCACGCCAGGGTCTCGCCCCGTCGTGCTGATGATCCGCGCGCATGTGGACCACGCTGGTCGTCTCGGGGCCATTGTCGCTGGAGAAGATCACGAGTGTGTTCTCCGCGACGCCCAGGCGTTCCAGGTCCTTCATCAACTCGCCGACGATGTGATCAAGTTGGAAAATGAAGTCGCCATGTGGACCAGCCTTGGTTCGGCCCTGGAACTCCCGGCCCGGGAAGGAGGGTAGATGGGCGGTTTGCGTGGCGTGATAGAGGAAGAACGGCTTCTTCGGTGAGTTGCGCAGGTGCTCATCGAGGAACGCGCGGCTCTTGCTCAGGAACAGGCGGTCCACTTCCTCCATCGGAAAATCCGGCGCGATGAACCCGGGACGGCAATCAACGGAATACGCGTGCCTCGGAAGCTTCGACTTGTCGATGAGACCCGTGGGCGGCACGGGCACACGATCTCCCTCGATGAAGGCGTAGAGCCAGTCGGTGGTGGGACAACAAGCCGTGCCAAAGAAACGCTCAAAGCCATGATCCAACGGACCCCCTTCGACGCGCCGTGAGAAATCGATGCGTCCCACATCCTCCGGTCGCCCCCGGTGAATCGGCTCACCCGCCTGGTCGCGAAAGGTCAGTCCCACATGCCATTTTCCCACTGCGGCGGTGGCGTAACCCAACCTCCTGAGCATCGCGGGGAGCGTCAGACGACCCGGTGCGATCAGCGAGGGTCCGTCCGCGCCCTGGAACACCCGGCCACCGTTCGGCACCCGGAAGGCCATCTGGCCGGTCATGAGGCTGTAGCGGGAGGGCGTGCAGACGGTGGCCGGGCTGTGCGCATCGGTAAACCGCATGCCTTGGCTCGCGAGTCGGTCGAGGTTGGGAGTGGGCACCTTCGACTCGGAGTTATAGCAACCCACATCGCCGTAGCCGAGGTCATCGGCCAGGATCAGGACCATGTTGGGACGGCTCCCTTCTTCCGGCCCACCGGCAGCGCGGGAACTGGCCAGTGGCGCCACAAGGAAGACGAGCACCAGCAGCAGTTCCAACCTCATGGAACAGCGGAACCTCGAAGCGGGCAATGGAGTCGGCATAGCGAGTGATTCGTTGGTCCGTCCGGGAAGGCACGCGCAGGACCGACACGGGTCGACCTTCGCCATCTCCCGCGAGATCATCCAGTCTACGCTTTGCCTCCCACAACCTGGGTCCCTCCGATCCAAGGCATGAAACCTCAAACCCAGGACAGGACGGGAAGCCTCAGCCGGAACGATGCAGTCGGATCGGTCGTTCCGGCTGGATCTTCTTCCGCAATGCCTTCGTCGTTCGCTCGTTACGGATCGGGTTGTGGATACGCGCCTCGCTCACTCCTTGGCCTGCGAAAGAATCTGCTGCGCCGCCACTTCCCTCCCAACTGAATCGTTCCGGCTCAGCCGGAAGAAGCGCGTCGCGGCATTGGGCGCCAGGTCCACGCCGAGGTCAAAGCCGGGATCGGTAGGGGTCGCCGGCCGGGTGGAGTCTCGAAGAGGAGCGGTTCGGACGGAGGCTGGACCCGCACCAATTGCGTGGTCAGCGGCCCCAACCCCCGCAGCCAGGCTCCGTGGATGTCCTAGGCCAGGCGGGTCTCATCCCGGATCTCGAACCGCTCCACGGCGAATTGGCGCATCCGTCGTCCGACGAAGATCAGGGCCAAGCCCGAGCCGGGCACGAACAGGGTTCCGCCGTAGACGACGGTGGCACCGGCGGGAACCTCGAGACGCCAGCGGGGAGCCTGTCCCCGCCAGGAGCCAGCGTAGGAAAACGCGTCGCTGTTCTGCGGGGCATTCACGCCGAGGTAATGGATCCCGGGCTCCAGCAGCAGGTACGTCCATCCATCCTTGCGGGTCGCCTTGCTCAGGAATGCCTGCGGGGCCTCCCGTAACCTCCCACCCGAAGAGAAGTCGCCCCAGGCCAGCCAGAGCGAATCCTGGGGTAGGATCGACGGAAACGCCGGATTCGGGCGCCCATCGATTTCGGTCACCACGCGCAGCAACACCACCGCCCGCGGCCGGCCCTGTCGGGTCTGGAGATTGATGGCAGTGGGCACCCGGTTGCTCCAGGCGCATCCCATCATCCCCAGGGTCACGGCCCACAGGCCGAGCCAGGCAGCGAAGCGTTGGACCTGTGCCCAGCCGTGGGGTTGTCAGGCGTCATTTCGGTTGATGTTCATGTTTCTGATCCTTCCTCCCGGACCCGCCGGGCCCGCTGCGTGTCACGCCATTCGAGCAGGTAATCGCCGAACGGCTTCCCGCGGCGGATGGGCACCGTCTCGGCCGCCTCGAAGCGGTCCGCCCGGTCGAACCTCACGAGGTAGGCGAACTCGGCGGTGAGGTTGAAATAGCCCACGCCAGCGGAGTAACCGCCTCCCGCGGCCCAGATCACGACGCCCTTCCGTTGCACCCAGCGGTAAACAAACACGTTCTCGTCCCGCCAAAGGAGTGTCGGCGGACCCAATCGCCGCGTGACCTCCTCCTTGGGGGTCACGGCCGGTTGCAGGAAGGCGAGGTCGGCGGGCTTGACCTCGGTGCCTTCGAGGGTCCTGCCGTGCGGCGTGGGGATCGGAAGCACGACACAGCCGGCGATGAATCCGAGCAGGGGCAGGATGGTCCACGAGGTCTTCACGGGGTCAGGGACGGGAACCACCGTCCGCTCTTGCGCTGATCGGCGACTGGCAGGATCGGCGCCCCGGACGGGATCCGCCCGTCCTTCGTTATCGGGAAACGTCCGGGAATTGGCGTCGCCCAGCGAACCGCGCTGATGCCGACAAATCCACACCCCGGCCAAGGTCGGTCCACGCTTTGCCAAGAACCGTCTCGCGCCCGTCCCTGCCGGAGTGATGCTGGAGACGGAGCCCAACCTTATGCGAAACGTGACCGGTCAGTCGGCATCGGAGGTGGTGTGTGCGGTCTTGTTGCCCCATGCGCCCATCCTCGTTCCCGGAGTCGGAGGTCACCGCCCGCTTGAGGCCGGCGCAACCGTCCACGCGATGGAGTCGGTTTCCCGCCGCGTGGTGCAGCGGGGGCCCGATGCGGTGGTGCTGATCTCGCCGCATTCGCCGCGGCGTCTCGGTGCGTTTGGCATCTGGGCCGGGCCGCGCATCGCGGGTTCACTGGAGGCGTTCGACGCCCCTGACGCCGCCGTGGACCTGCCGGGGGACGCGGTGCTGGCCCAGGCCATCGAACGGGAGGCGGTGGCGCGGGGGCTGACCCTCTGGCACATCCACGACCGGGATGTGGACCATGGAACGGTGGTGCCCCTGTGGCATCTCGCCCACGGTGGTTGGAAGGGGGCGACCGTCGTGCTGAGCCTGAACCATCCCGGTGAAGGGGGCCTGGCGGAACTCGGTGCCGCCATCGCCGCTGCCGCACGCCAGACCGGACGCCGGATCGCGGTCGTCGCCAGCGGCGACATGAGCCATCGCCTGACACCGGGAGCCCCGGGTGGTTTCGACCCGCAGGCGCAGGAGTTCGACCACGAGTTCATCCGCCTGCTCCGGCGCGGCGCGTATCGGGACGTGCCGCAGTTGGATTCCGGGCTCCAGGAGCGGGCGGGCGAGGATGTCGTGGATTCGACCGTGATCGCGCTGGCCGCCGCGGACTGGAGGTCCACCGGGCACGAGGTGCTGAGCTACGAAGGACCTTTTGGTGTCGGTTACGGCGGGGCGGTGCTCTTCGATCCGGGACGGCCGGCGGCGGATGCCGCGGCACCGGTGCCGGCCCGTTCCGCCGGCGCCCGGCTGCCGGATCTGGCGCGCCAGTCGGTGGCGGCGGTCCTGGGGACGCCAGGATTGCGTCCGCCCCAGGTCGTGGAAGGCCTCCTAAGCGAACGGCGGTCGGTCTTCGTGACCATCCGCTCGCGCACGGGTGCCCTGCGTGGCTGCGTCGGCACGTTGTCGCCCCGCCATCCCAACGCAGCCTTGGAAACCTGGCATCTCGCCCGGTCCGCTGCGTTCGAGGACTCGCGGTTCCAGCCGATCACCGCCGGGGAACTGTCGGACGTGCGCTTCGAAGTCAGCGTGCTGCATCCGCTGGAGCCGATTGCCAGCCCGGCCGAACTCGACCCGGGGCGCTACGGGGTGGTGGTGTCCAGCGTTGATGGTCGCCGCGGCACGCTGCTGCCTGGGATTGCGAGCATCACCTCGGTGGCGGAGCAGTTGCGCATAGCGCGGCTCAAGGCGGGCATCGGCCCGCATGAACCGGTCCGACTCGAACGGTTCACGGTGGAGAAGTTCCACGAGGCCGGCTTTGTGGAAGAGGACGGGAATTGACCATGAGCAATCCCCTGAAGCCCTCAAGCCATCCCGGCCGCTGGTGGCACTGGCTGCCCGACGGCCGGATGGAGTGCGTGCTGTGTCCGCGCGAGTGCAAGCTGAACGACGGCCAGCGCGGCTTCTGCTTCGTGCGCCAGCGGTTTGGCGACCAGATGGTGCTGACGACGTATGGCCGCAGCAGCGGGTTCTGCATCGATCCCATCGAGAAGAAGCCGCTGAACCACTTCCATCCCGGCACCAGCGTGCTGTCGTTCGGGACCGCGGGCTGCAACCTCGGCTGCCGCTTCTGTCAGAACTGGGACATCAGCAAGGCACGAGAATGGGACAAGCTGGCCGATGCTGCGTCGCCGGAAATCATCGCACGTGCCGCCCGGGAACTCGGGTGTCGCTCGGTGGCGTTCACCTACAACGACCCGGTCATCTTCGCCGAATACGCCATCGACGTCGCCCTCGCCTGCCACGAGCACGGCATCAGGACGGTCGCCGTAACCGCCGGATACATCACTGCCGAGGCGCGTGGGGAGTTCTACCAGCACATGGATGCCGCCAACGTGGACCTCAAGGGCTTCACCGAGGACTTCTACCACCGGCTCTGCTACGGACAGCTTCAACCGGTGCTCGACACGCTGGTGTTCCTGAAGCGCGAGACCCGGGTCTGGCTCGAGGTGACGACCCTCCTCATTCCCGGCGAGAACGACAGTGACGATGAACTGAACCGCGCCGCCGACTGGTTTGCGGCGAACCTCGGTCCGGACGTGCCCTGGCACTTCACGGCGTTCCATCCCGACTTCAAGATGCTCGACAAGCCCCCGACGCCGCCGGCCACGCTGGAGCGCGCGCGTGGGATCGCCCGGGCCCGCGGCCTGCATTACGTCTATACCGGCAACGTCCACGACCCGTCCGGCGGCAGCACCTACTGTCCCGGCTGCCAGGAGCTGCTCATCGAGCGCGATTGGTACGTGCTCGGGAGGTGGAACCTCGACGGCAACCGCTGCCGCTTCTGCGGTCACGAGGTCGCCGGCCACTTTGATGCCCGGCCCGGTGACTGGGGAGCCCGCCGCCAGCCTGTGCGCCTGGCGGACTTCCAGAGGGAAGGCAACTAGGTCAAATCAGCCCGTTCAACACCCGAGACATCCACCTGACCGATCGGCCCCGGTTGGCCCT
>CAZDYB010000264.1:0-6453 GCA_964509045.1 uncultured Akkermansia sp. | reverse complement strand
GAGTCCCGCATGGCGAGGGTGAGGGTGCGACGTTCGCGGTCGTCCAGTCCGCGGAACAGCACGGCCATGAGGAAGGCCGACAATTGTTCGTCGGGAATGCGTTTGGGGGAGGCCTCGGCGACGACGCCTTCGACGAGGAATTGAAGGTCGGAATCCGACAGGCTGCGGCCGTCCCGCTTGGCTTCGATCAGGTGGAGATGGGAGGGCATGGTGGCTCAGGAAGTGCGCTGGGCTCGATATGGATGAGGACATCCAGGACCGGTGGGACGGCCTGGCGTACGGCGTCCTTGACCTGATGAGCGATGCGATGGGAGTGCTCGACGGTCATGAGGGGATGGACGTGGACATGCATGTCGACCAGGAGACGATTGCCCATGCGCCGGACGAGGGTTTTCTGGACGCGATCGACGGAAGGGACGGCGGAGGCGGCCTGATGGATCTGGGCGAGGATTTCCGGGGAGGGCTGGGTATCCATGAGGTCCTCCAGGGCGGGACGGAGGATGCGCCAACCGTTCCACGCGATGATGCCGGCGGCGACGATGGCGGCGATGTCTTCGGCCCCGGCCCAGGCATTGCCGCCGACGAGTGCGACGGTGATTCCGACGGCGGCGGCGAGGGAGGTGATGGCGTCTGAACGATGGTGCCAGGCATCGGATTCGACGGCGCGACTTCCGGTGAGGCGTGCTTGGGACTGGACCCAGCGGAAGAGCGATTCCTTGATGAGGACGACCCCGATGAGGATGGCGAGGGTGAAGGGTTCGGGTCCGCGCCGGGGGTTGAGGAATTCGCGAAAGGCATGGAGACCGATGCCGGCGGCGGCTAGGAGGAGCAGGGTGCCGATGCCGGCGGCGGCGAGGGGTTCGGCCTTGCCATGGCCATAGGGATGTTCGGCGTCGGCAGGCTTGGCGGAGATGCACACGCCGCGCCAGACGATGACGGCGGCGAAGAGATCCGCGAAGGACTCCACGGCATCGGCGATGAGGGCGTCGGAGTGGCCGACGATGCCGGTGACGAGTTTGGCGGCACCGAGGAGGGAGTTGATGACGAACCCGATGAGGGTCGCCCGGAGATTCAGGTTGAGGACGGGGCCGGACACGTCGGTGTGGGGTCAGTCCCGCACCACCTGGTTGGCGAGATCATCGCGATCCAGTCGCGAGCGTGGGAAATGCCGGGCCAGGAGGACACCGGCGGCCTGGACGGCCTTGAGGATGGCTTGAAGGGTGTGCCCCTGCTGCCAGGCAGGCCGCATTGTCGCAGAAATCTCCTCCCGGAAGGAATCGCCGGTCCGAAACCGGACGGCTTCGTCGGCGACGATGGCGAAGCTGCGATTGGCCGGGGCGAAGTAGAGGAGCAGTCCGTTGCGCAAGGGTGTGCGGTCCATGCCGAGGACGGCAAACTGGCGTTGGGCCTCGTGCGCGGGGTCGGATGGGGAATGTCGGGAGATGAACACCCGGATCTCGCCCGATGTGGCCTGTTCAACCTCCTGGATGGCGGCTGCGATCTGTTCGTCCTCGGCGCCTGATGAATCGCTGGTGGCAGACATGGGGAATGGGAGGTGGTGGAGGGAAAGGTTCGACGGAGGTTGGCTCAGGCGCGGGCAGGAGGCAGCGATTGGTCCTGATGCAGGCGCAACCGTGAATCCATGAAGAAGGGCAGGATCGGGATGAAGGAAGCGATGAAGACTCCGATGAGGCGGAGCAGGGGCCAGCGGACACGGATCCAGACCAGCAGGAGGGCAACACAGAGGATCATGAACAGCAGGCCGTGAAGGGAACCGACCACCCGGACGGCCATGGGCAGGTTGGCGAAATACTTGAGCGGCATGGCGACCCCCAGCAGCACCAGATAGGATACAGCCTCGGCGAGCGCGGCTGCCCGAAGGAAACCGATCGGGCCATGAAAAGCGGATGGACGCATGCGGAAGGATGCCGGGTCAGGCGCCCGAGGCAACCCGGTTTCCGGAATCGATTTGAGTGTGGGTCCGGGTCGTGCGCCCTGATGGATCCGGGTGTTGGGCGGGTTCAGAACCAGGTGTCGGGCTTCTTCAGGTCGACGGGCTGGATCCAGATGTTGCGATACCGGACATCGTGACCTTCGGCCTGGAGCTTGAGGCCGCCGGGGCTGTCGGTGATGCCCTTGCCACCGTCGTTGCCTCCGTCCTTGCCGGATCTGGGACCGCCCCAGACCTGGTTGATGGGGACATTGGTGTGGACGGGTTGGCCGTTGAAATACATCGAGACCAGGGCCTTCTCGGTGCGTTTGCCGTCCTCGAAACGGGCGGCGCGGAACAGGATGTCATAGGCATTCCATTTACCCACCCCGTTGTAGGCCTGATAGGGCGATGGGGTTTCGTTGATCACCGCGCCCATGCCATGGGAGGTGCGGTCGCCATCGAGCACCTGGATCTCGTACCGGTTCTGGAGGTAGACGCCGGAGTTGCCGCCCGGTTGGGAGATCAGGAACTCGACGTGCAGGCGGAAGTCGCGGAATTCCTTTTGGGTGACGATGTCGGCCGCCCCGTACTTGCCGCCGGCCGCAGCCGGGTCATCGGTCATGATGCAGGTGCCGCCATCGACCGGGTCTGGCACCACCTTCCATTTGATGGGCAGGGACGAAGCGAAGCCCGGCCCCTGCCAGTAGGTCCACTGACGATCCAGGGTCGCGCGGGTTCCATCCAGGAGGATCTCGGCCCCGGCGGGGGGACGCGAACCGACCCCGATGGTCGGGTCTGCGGCGATCATGCTGAAGCTCGGAAGCAGGGTGAGGGCGGCGGCGGCGGCCCAGGGGCGCAGGGAAACGGGGAGTTGCATGGACGGGAGGTATCGTGAAAGGGACCGGTAGTAAACAGCGGGATGGAATCCGGAGGAAAAGGAGGGTGCGACGTACGGGGGGCGGAGCCGATGGGGAAACCGCGGCGGCATCGGTGGCTTGCCTCGGGTGACTGCCCACAACACCTTGTTGCCATGCAACGGCTCGTAAAGACATGGATGGGACTGGGCTTGGCTGCGGTGAGCGCGATGGGTGCCACGGTGTTCGAGGAGAAGTTTGACGCCCTTCCGGGCACGGAACTGCCCGAGGCGATCCTGGTACTGGACGGCCAGTTCCGCGTGGTGAAGGAAGGCGGAAACGGGGTGCTCGAACTGCCGGGTGCCCCGCTGGAATCCTACGGGTTGCTGTTCGGGCCGGCGGCGGTGTCCGGGCGGGAGGTGCAGGCTCGGATTCACGGAACGAAGTCCGGGCGCAAGTTTCCGACCTTCGCCGCGGGATTGAACGGGGTGAACGGCTACAAGATCCGGGTTTCACCCGCGAAGAACGCGGTGGAGTTGGTGCAGGGCAACGATCTCGAAGTCCGCGCCACAGCCCCGTACAAATGGACCAGTGGAGAATGGACCCGGATGCGCCTGCAAGTCGTCCCGTCGGGAACCGGAGTCCGTGTTCAGGCCAAGGTCTGGCAGGAAGCGACCGAGCCCGAAGCCTGGACCCTGACCCATGAGTCGCCCACCGCACCGCCTCCCGGCATGGCCGGTGTGTGGGGAATGCCCTTCAGCGGAACAGCGATCCGCTTTGATGACCTCAAGGTACTGAGCGTGCCTTGATGGAGTCCCGACTCCGTCCCTCTGGGCGAGATGCCTACTGCATGGATGCGGCCGAGGCCGTCCCTTGAGGGTTGGGAGGGTCAATCGAGGCGCCGGAGGAGTTGATGGAAGGCTTCGGTGAGGCGCGGGATGGCGTTGGTTTCGAGGGGGCTGGTGCGGAGGGGCCAGGTTTCGTAGGCGCCGAGGGCGTGTTGGCGCGGGGGTGGGATGTAACCGTACCAGCCGTTGGCCAGGCTGATGTTGAAGAGGGCGTTGGTTGGGTTTGCCTGTTTCAGTCCGAGTCCGGTCTCGGCGAAGATCTCACCGGGCCATTGGGCGATGCGGAGGTTGCCGATGCGGAACACCTGCAAGGGGATCTTCAGGGTGTCGGGCCAGGCGGCGAGGAGGAGTTGATCGCGCGCCTGGATCTCGGGCCAGGACCGGAGTTGACCAGGGCCGCGTCCGGCGAGAAGCGCGGTGGCGGCGGAGATGGCCTGGGCATCGGGTTTGCGGACGGACAGGGTGATTTCGGTGGTGGCGTGGCCCAGTTGGATGCGATCGACGTGGGGCAGTCCGCGGGTGACGCGGACAACTTCCTGGGCGAGATCGCGGGCGACACGCCGGATCTGGGCGTAGGGCGGTTGCCGGAGCCGGGGGACGCGGTAATCGATGTTGTTGATGTCGCCGCTGGTGCCGTTGGAAAGGATGGGAACGAAGGGTGGATCCTGGCGATGGGTGTGGAAAAGGTCGGTGAGTTCGTCGCAGAAGGCGCCGAAGTAATCGGCACTGATCTCGCCGGGGCCGGTTCCGCCCACGTAATGGAGGGAGTAATTGGCGAGGAGCGCGAGCGGGCGACCATCGCGATGTCGGATGGAGACGACAAAGACCTGGGGATCGACGGGGCCGGCGAACGAATGGTCGTCGGGGCTGGGTGATGACCAGTTCATCTTCACGGCATCGCCGGGTTGCCCAAGGAGATTGGTGTAGGTGCTGCCGGGCTGGACGCGGATGCGTCGGTTGAAGACGTGTTGGGGGAGTGAACCGTTGGTCCAGCCGAGGGTGGCCGGGGCGAGGTTGCGGAGGGCGCGCCGGACCGAGTCCGTGACGGGACCGACGATCCAGCGGCGGTAGGCGGGATCGGCTTCGGCGAGGTGGGCGCCGATGAGGGAACCGCCGGAGTGGGTATGGGTTGCGGCGATGCCGATGCGGTCCGGTTCCAGGCCGGTGGCCTTCTGGATCGAGACCTTCATCTCATCGACGAGCTCGCGGTCGATGAGGCAGGTGTCGATCTGGATCCAGGCGAGGCGTTGATCGCCCTGGGCCAGGACAAAGGTGCGGGCGTGGAGTTCGTCGTGGATGTGGGTCGAGGTGACCGGAGCCGTACCACCGTTCATCACGGTGCCGATCGGCGGGGTGATGACGGCGGTGGCGGCGCCGGCCGACAGGGTGTCGTCGGCCCGGGCCGGCTGTGCGATGGCTGTGGCAACGGAGAGGACTCCTGCGACCAGGACGACGGCGTGGCCAGGGAAGGAACGCAGGTTCATGCGGCGATGAGGACGCGGTCGAATCGGGCAAGGACCCGGTCGCGGCCGAGGATCTCGATGAGGTGGTAGAGGCTGGGACCAACGAGGCGGCCTGTGCAGGCGACGCGAGCGGGTTGGGTGAGGGCACCGGCCTTGACCCCGAGTTCGGCGGCGACGGATTTGAGGGTGGATTCGAGTGGGGCAGCGGTGAAGTCGGCGAGGGCGGCGTAGGCGCTGCGGAGACGGGCGAGGGCGGCGCGTTGGGGATCGCCGAGGGCCTTGGCGACGGCCTCGGGATCTAGGGAGACGTTGTTGTCGGGGAGGAAGAAGAAATCGACGAAGGGTGCGAGATCCTTGAAGAGGCGACCTTTCTCGCGGGCGGTTTCGAGGGCGGCACCGACGTAGCCGGGGGGGAATCCGGCGGTATTGATGCCGGCCTTGAGGAGGTGGGTGCAGGCGGTCTGGGCAAAGCGCCGGGGATCCATGCGCCGGGTATGCTCGAAGTGGAGGGCTTCAAGCTTTCGATCATCGAATCGGGCGGGGCTGCGGTTGACGCGGTCGAGGTCGAAGCGTTGGACGAGGTCGGCGACGGAGAGGATCTCCTGGCCATCGGCGGGGGACCAGCCGAGGAGGGACAGGTAGTTGACGACGGCTTCGGGGGTATAGCCGTCGTCGATGTAATTGGTGACGACGGCGCCGCGGTCGCGCTTGGACATCTTGGAGCCATCCGGATTGAGGATGAGCGGGATGTGGGCGTAGCGGGGGGGCGGGGTGTTGAAGGCGTGGAAAAGGGCGATGTGTTTGGCGGTGTTGGTGAGGTGATCCTCGCCGCGGATGACGTGGGTGATGCCCATTTCGAGATCATCGATGACGTTCACCAGGTGGAAGACGGGTTGGCCGTCGCTGCGCACCAGGACCCAGTCGGGATCCTCCTGTTCACGATCGGTGAGATCGCGTCGGACATCACCGACGATGAGGTCGGGGATCAGGACGGGTTCGCGGGTCATGCGGAAGAAGACGGCGCCATCGCGATCGTAGGCGAGGTTGCGGGCGCGGAGTTCCTCGATGCGGGCGCGGTAGAGGTCGTTGCGCTGGCTCTGGAAATAGGGGCCACGATCGCCGCGACTGGGTCCGGCGGGACTGCTGGTGGCGGGACCCTCATCCCAATCCATGCCGAGCCATTGCAGGCCCTGGAGGATGACATCGATCGCTTCCTGCGAATTGCGGGCGGTATCGGTGTCTTCGATGCGGAGGACGAAGGTGCCGCCGTGATGCCGGGCGTAGAGCCAGTTGAACAGGGCGGTGCGGGCGCCTCCGATGTGGAGGTAGCCGGTGGGGGAGGGGGCGAATCGGAC
>CAZDYB010000263.1:0-6488 GCA_964509045.1 uncultured Akkermansia sp. | reverse complement strand
CATCCGGCGAAAACCATGCCCTCCCCCCCGCGCCCTCCAATCGCCTTTGCACCTGCAACGAAAGATCCACCACCTCCACCACGCCGTTCGTGTCGAACAGATACATGTCCGCCCCACGCACCAACCGTTCACCCCCAGGCGCGAACTGCACGCTCGGCGATGCCGAAGTCTTCCGCGTCACCCACCCCCCGGATTCCAGATCCAGCACCCCCGACACCGGCCGGTTGCCGCCCTCCACCGCCAACCGTTTTCCCGCCGGATCCAGGCTCATCGTCATGATCGCACTCCCCGGCAACGTCCACCGACGCACCTCCTTCAACCCGTCCAACGCCCATTCCCGGATCGTTCCATCAAACCCCGCCGACAACAGGCGCCCCACGCCAGGCCCCATCACCAGCGACGACACCACCTGCTCGTGCCCGGTCATCACCCCGATGCTGTCCCCGCGCACCCGATGCGAGTAATGGTGCCATTCGAATCCCCGCAGATCGTCGGTGCCCGAACCGGGCCGATACCCCGCCAGCAACTGTTCCGCCCGACCGTAATTCCCCGATTCGATCGCCTGCTGGGCGAGGTTCATGTCGGCGGCGTACAGGTTCTGGCGGGCCAACAACTCCTTTTGCTCGGTCACGCGGCGTTGCTCCGCCTCGGCTCTGGCCCGCTCATTCGCCAATCCGGTCTGCCGCCGTTCCAGGATCACCCCCACCAACCCCAACACTCCCAACGCCAGCGTCACCGCACCAAACCGGCGCCATCGCGACAGCAATCGTTCATTCCGCCGGATCCGACGCACCGATCGACCCGCCTCCACCACCAGCAATTCCCCCCGCATCTCCGCCGCTGTCCCATGTCGCCCACCCACCTCCGGCGAACACGCCCGCAGGATGATCTCATTCAATTCTCCAAACTCCGCCGCATCCACCGCATCCGCCAACCCGCCCGGCAGATCCGGGAAATCCAGCCGACTCTTCCCGGTCGCCATCTCGTACAAGACCTTCCCCAGACTGTAGAGATCCGCCGGCGCCGCTCCCGGTCCCTCCGGAGGAATGTAGCC
Source organism: uncultured Akkermansia sp. (assembly GCA_964509045.1). Classification (GTDB taxonomy): domain Bacteria; phylum Verrucomicrobiota; class Verrucomicrobiia; order Limisphaerales; family UBA9464; genus UBA6176. The sequence goes on along the minus strand of CAZDYB010000263.1, from coordinate 5,434 downwards.
GTCCGTCCCCACAAACGATCGCGCATCCCCCAGACCCGCCACCAACCCAATGTCCGCCAACTTCGCCTGCCCCCCCACAAACAGGATGTTCGACGGCTTCACATCCCGATGCACCAAACCCCGCTGATGCAGGTAATCCAACGCATCGGCCACCGCTGCTCCGATCCTCGCACACTCTCCCACCGGCAACCGGCCCCGGCGCCGCAACAACTCCCCCAGCGTTCCAGGCACCTGATATTCCACCGTCGGATCCACCACCCCCTCCGCCGGATCCGCCAATTCCATCACGTAGTAAAAGTACCCCGCCCCATCATTCCGCCCCACCTGCAACACATCGGTCAACCCCGGATGCAGCCGGGAAATGGGTTCAAACCGTTTCAACCCCAGAAACTCCCGCTCATAGACCCGCTCATGCTCGAATCGCGAACGCCACACCACCTTCACCGCCCGCAATTCCCCCGTCACACTCCGAGCCAACCACACCTCTCCATACGCCCCCGACCCGATCCGCCGCAGCAACTCATGCTCCGCCACCACCGCCCTCGGACCCGTATCCTCTCGCCCCAAAGGGATCGCCTCCGACATGCGGCCAAGGCTACGGACCCTCCAACGAAAGTGGAAGCATGCCCGCTGCCTGGGGTGGGACTCTTGCTCCCCAGGGGACCTGGCGTCCTCCCCCGCGGCTTTACTCCTTCCCCTCACCCGGTAGCTTCCCGCCCGTGGACATCAGTGTGGAGACCTTCGAGCCCGAGATTCGCGCGTCACTCGCCAGTTATGATCGCCACATCGTCTGTCTCGAAAAGGGTCCCGAAGATTGCGAAGCCGCCCTCAGATCCCTCATCGAAAAAGCCATCAAGGCCTACCTCAGCCGCGGACCCGGACTCCGACATGGCATCGCCCTGGACCGCCATGTCACCGTGATCCTCAGCCAGACCGACGAATCCCGTCCCCTCTGCGGCATCTATTTCAATCTGCACTCTCCCTACGCCCGAAAGTCTGCCCCCCGCACCCAGACCGTCTCGCAAACCCCCTCCGGGAAGTAATCCCACCCATCCCACAGACCTCCGCAATCCCTTCGAAAGCGGAGTCAGCCCCGGGAAACAACCGTTCCCGCCCACCACGTCATCCCCATCCCACCCAGGGATGCCCCTCGAATCAGGGGGGATTGCAGCTTGCCCCGCCATTTTTGCCGTCCGTAAAGTGATCCCGTGGCGCGAACCGATTCCTTGCCCGACCGACAACGGCATCCCTGGGGTGATCTTCTGGGATGGATCCTGATGTTGGCCGCCGTTGTCCTGCTCGTCGCCCTCGCCACGTACGATCGACGCGATCTCGCCTCGAACACCGTTCCCGCCAACGCGGTCGCCCACAATTTCATGGGCATTTTCGGCGCTCGCCTCGCCTCCAGCCTGTTCTTTCTCGTCGGCGCTGCCGCCTACACCCTGCCCGTCCTTGCCTTCTTCCTCGGCCTCGCCGGGTTCGCCCCCGGCCTCGCCTATCTCCGCTCCTGGCGCTCCGCCGGCGGGGTCGCCGCACTCCTCGTCGCCGCCACCGGCCTCCTCGATCTCTACAAGGGCTCACTCCCCTCCCTCGGCGTCCAGGGCGAAGCCGTGTCCGCCGGGGGGATCTTCGGCTGGGCCCTCAACGCCTACTTCTTCGGCAACTTCTTCAACACCACCGGCGCCTCCGTCTTCTTCGTCGTCATCTACCTCGTCGCCCTCGTCTTCCTCACCGACTTCCGCCTCCTCTCCTGGTTCCACGCCCTGTTCCATCGTGAACCACGTTCCCCGGAAGAGAAACTCGCCGCTCAGGAAGCCGAACTCCGCAAACAGGAAAAGGACCTCGCCCGACGCCAGAAGGAACTCTCCCGCGCCCAACCCGCCGATCCCGACCCCGATCCCGCCCGCCGCACCTCCAAGCCCTCCCGCAATCGGCCCAGTCCGGAAACCGACGACAGCGGCCAGGACGACGATTCCCCGGCTCCCATCTCCTATCCGGAACCCACCGTCCGCGATCTCTCGGTTCCCCAACCCCGCCCGGTCAGCCAGGGAATCCGCCCCGGCGAAACCATCTCCGCCGCCGAGATCCCCAACTCTCCAGCCACTTCCGATCCCGCCTCCACCAACCCCAAATCGCGACGCTCACGCTCCCTCACCGATGTCATCCTCGGCCGGAACTCAGCGCCGGAACCCGTTCCCACTCCCGAGGAAGCCGATCCCACACCACCCATCGAGGCCGATCCCGATCCCGCCGTCATCGCCGCCCGGCTTCGCGCCGCCCAGGCTTCAGATGCCGACAGCCCCATCGGCCTGCCTGCCGCCGATGCCATCGCCCTCAACCCGGGTACGGACATTCCCACGCCGGGCACCGGAGACGCCCCTCAACGTCCCCGCGGCGCCATGCAACCCCGCAAGCCCCGGCCCATCACCGTCGCCAGCACGCCGATGATCGGGAATTACCAGCTTCCCTCCCTTCAACTGCTGCATCTGCCCGACCTCACCATCCGCTCCACCGAGACCAAGGAAGAGCTCGTCGCCAATGCACGGCTCATGGTCCAGACCCTCGCCCAGTTCGGTATCGAAGTGGCCCCCGGCGACATCACCAAGGGTCCCACCATCACCCGCTACGAACTACACCCCGCTCCCGGCGTCAAACTCGAGAAGATCGCCGGCCTCACCAACAACATCGCCGCCGCACTCAAGGCCGAACGCCTCAACATCCTCGCACCCGTCCCCGGCAAGTCCTCCGTCGGTGTCGAAGTCCCCAACGCCGTGAAGACCAAGGTCATCATGCGCGACCTCCTCGAATCCGACGAATGGCGCCAGTCCAAGGCCCGCATCCCCCTCGCCCTCGGCAAGGACGTCTACGGCCTCCCCATCATCGCCGATCTCGCCGAGATGCCGCACGTCCTCATCGCCGGCTCCACCGGCTCCGGAAAGTCCGTCTGCATCAACACCATCATCGCTTCCCTCCTCTTCAAGTTCACCCCGGACCAACTCCGCTTCGTCATGATCGACCCCAAGGTGGTCGAACTCCAACAGTACAACGCCCTCCCACACCTCGTCGTCCCCGTCGTCACCGATCCCAAAAAGGTCATCCTCGCCCTCCGCTGGGTCGTCAACGAAATGGAGAAACGCTACCAGATCTTCGCCCGCGTCGGCGTCCGCAACATCAAGGCCTTCAACGAACGTCCCAAGGACAAGCTCCCACCCGCCCGTCAACCCGAACTCCCACTCACCCAGAAGAAGGAAAAGGTCGAGCCCGGCGCCGATGGCTTCGCCGTCGAGGTCGATGAACAGATCGTCGTCCCACGCGACGAAGACATCATCATCCCCGAAAAACTCTCCTACATCGTCGTCATCATCGATGAGCTCGCCGACCTCATGCTCGTCGCCCCAGCCGATGTCGAAATGGCCATCGCCCGCATCACCCAGATGGCCCGCGCCGCCGGCATCCATTGCATCGTCGCCACCCAACGCCCCTCCGTCGACGTCATCACCGGCGTCATCAAGGCCAACATCCCCGCCCGGATCGCCTTCCAGGTCGCCGCCAAGGTCGATTCCCGCACCATCCTCGACCAGATGGGCGCCGACAAACTCCTCGGCAAGGGTGACATGCTCTACCTGCCCCCCGGCTCCGGTAAACTCATCCGCGCCCAGGGCGCCCTCATCACCGACCAGGAAATCGAGGCCGTCGTGGATCACATCGCCAAACAGGGCAAACCCTCCTACGAACTCGAAATCCACAACGCCCTCCAGAAGGCCCCGTCCTCCCTCGGAACGATGTCCCTCGATCCCGATGACGAACCCGATCACGCCGACGAAGCCCTCATCCAGCGCTGCATCGAGGTCATCCAGTCCGAACGGAAAGCCTCCGTCTCACTCCTCCAACGCCGGCTCAAACTCGGCTACGGCCGCGCCGCCCGACTCATGGACGAACTCGAAGACCGCGGCATCGTCGGCCCCAGCAAGGGCGCCGAACCCCGCGACATCCTCCTCGACCTCGACGGCCAGGGTTACGACGGCTCCGGCCAATCCCTCGTCTGATCCCCCACCCCCCCTCGCCGTGATCACCTATCGCGTCGGCAATCCGCCCTCCGTCGACCAGGTCATCGCCCTTCTCCACGCTTCCACCCTCGCCCAACGTCGGCCCGTCGATGATCCCTCCATCATCGCCGACATGCTCAACCACGCCTCCCTCATCGTCACCGCCTGGGACGACTCACGCCTCGTCGGTCTCGCCCGCACCCTCACCGACTTCTCCTACGTCGGTTACCTCTCCGATCTCGCCGTCGATGCCTCCCATCAACGCCAGGGAATCGGGGAACGCCTCATCGAACTGACCCGGGAACAGATGGGACCCCGTTCCATGCTCGTCCTCCTCGCCGCACCCGCCGCCACCGCGTATTACCCCCGCATCGGTTTCAACCCCCATCCCAGCGCCTGGGTCCTTCGCCATGATCAACCCCTCGGATCCCCCGCCACCCACTGATCCGCCGTCACCCGCCCCGACAACCGTTCCCATCCACCAGTTCCGCTCCGGTCCCGGCTGGACCCATCGCTTCGATCAGGTCGCCGCCGAGGAACCCCTGGAAATCCGGATCGATACCCGCCCCGTCACCATCACCCTCCGCACCCCCGGCCACGACACCGAGCTCGCCGCCGGATTCCTCCTCACCGAAGCCGTCATCCGGTCCGGCGCCGATATCGCCCGGTTCCTCCCCCACCCACGCAATCCCCACGGTGCCGTCCTCGACGTCCAGTTGAGACCCGATCTCACCGTCGACTTCGCCCGACTCACCCGACACGTCTTCGCCGTCTCCTCCTGCGGGCTCTGTGGCAAGGCCGCCATCGATGCCATCCGCCAATCCCACCCGCCCATCGACGATCCATCCATCCTCGATCCCGACTGGTTGCTCTCCCTGCCCGGATCCATGCGCACTGCCCAGACCGCCTTCGACAGCACCGGCGGCATCCATGCCGCCGCCCTGTTCCCGCTCGGCGGCCCCCTCCGAGTCCTCCGCGAGGACATCGGACGGCACAACGCCGTCGACAAGGTCATCGGGCACATGGCCCTCTCCGGTCATCTGCCCCTGAAAGCCCACGTCCTGCTCGTCTCCGGCCGCGTCTCCTTCGAAGTCATGCAGAAGGCACTCGCCGCCGGCATCCCCATCGTCGCCGCCGTCTCCGCCCCTTCCAGTCTCGCCATCCAGTTCGCCCACGAAAGCGGCCAGACCCTCGTCGGATTCCTCCGCGACGGTCGCTTCAACGCCTACACCGGCCCCCAACGCCTCGGCATCAACCCTCCGGCAACCAATCCCTGACAGGATCCCGAACGTCGCCGTTCGCCATCCCACCCCTTGGAGCGGCAAGCTCTGTCCGCCGTCCCATCCCCCCGGCATCCACCCATCCTCCCCTCTTTGCGTTCTATCCGG
>CAZDYB010000262.1:0-6502 GCA_964509045.1 uncultured Akkermansia sp. | reverse complement strand
CCGGGAGCACTGAGTGAAGAGGAGTATCGGACGATCATCGCGGCGCGGCCTGACACCATCCTTCTGACATCGGCATTTGGTCTCAGCAACACGCGCTCGCCAAAAGCAGTCGAGGCCCGAGCTGTCCTGGCGAAGCTCAGTTCAAAGAAGCGGTCAGGGGGCAGATTGTCGCAGAAAGAAGAGAATGAGATCCAAACCCTGATGCACTTCGTGGTTCCCGAAGAGGAATAGTTGAACCCATGCGCTTCATCGAGAGACCGGCCTTGGATCCAGCCGTCCAAAAGGACCTGGATGTTCGACAAGCCAGGGCGAACAGGAAGCAGAAGGCGGGCGAATTGAACGTCTCGGCCGAGTGGAAGCGGGCGCGACAAACGGCGGGTCTGAAATCGGTGCTTTCGACGCTCCACGACATGATGGGCAATCGGCAGCGATGCATGTACTGCCTCGACTCACACGGAGCCGATATCGACCACTTCTGGCCCAAGACCCATTACCCAGACCGCATGTTTGCCTGGCTCAACCTCCTGCTGTGCTGCGCCGAATGCGGACGCTTCAAGGGAGACATCTTCCCGCATTCGGCAAACGTACCGCTCCTGATCAACCCGACCGAAGATGACCCCTGGCTTGATCTCGATTTCGATCCCCAAACCGGCAATCTCGTCGCCCGATTTGACCCACGAAGCAACGCCTATTCCGAAAAAGGCAGCAAGACCGTCGAACTGCTTCACCTCGACCGGCGGGAGGCGTTGGCTGCCGGCCATCAAAAGACCTATCGCAACCTGTCGCGCCTGGTTCAAAGCGCACTCAAGCAGCCAATTGACTCTGCCGATACCCTTCTCAATTCCCTCATTGATGCCGACGAGTACGGACTTCTGAACTGGTGCTTCTTGGGGAACGGCCGTCACGAGTCTCCCTTCTGCCAATTGCGCCAACAGTCTCCAGAAACCTGGGAACACATTGTGACAGTAATCAGGTGATCTTCACGTCCTTGGCGATCCCCGGCAATTATCCCCCCTCCACCCCGCTTCGGTCTTTTCACCCCACGCACCCGGCCACTCCCACCGCCGCCCACTTGGCCTGGACAACGCTCATTCCTCCCCATCACCTCACCCCACGTACAACGCCTGGCGGATGTCATGCACCAGCACGCTGGTCACCGGGTAGCGACGTTCCATGTCCTTTTCCAGGCACTTCATGATGATCCGTTCCAACTCGGCCGGGATGTCCGGGTTGACCTGGCGTGGCATGGCGAATTCCGACCGGTCCAACTGCCGGCGCAACACCAGATCAGGGGTGTCTCCCGGGAACGGTTTCCGGTAGGTCAACAGTTCGTACGCGGTCACCCCAAAGGCCCACAGGTCCGCCCGATGATCCACCGGTTGCCGCAACAGTTGTTCCGGCGCCATGTATTGGGGAGTGCCGGGATTCCGATCCAGCTTGCGCGGCGGATTCGGGATGGGCAGCGCCAGGTCAAAGTCCACCAACCGGACACTCCCGTTGCGGGTCATCACCACGTTCTCAGGTTTGAAATCCATGTGCATGTACCCGCGGTCATGCAGATGTTCCAAAGCCTCCGCCAGGTCGATCAGCACCTGGGCAATGTTCTCCGACAGCACCGGATCATTGGCCGCCATCCGCAGCTTGAGGTTCTCGCCCTCGACATACTCCATCACCAGGGCCAGTTCGCCCCCGATCTTGCCGTGCTCGACATACCCGATGATGCACGGATGCGGCTGGACGGCCTGCAAGGTCTCGCACCCGGTCAGGAACCGTTTGCGCTCGGTGAACGCCGTCAGGCGGTTGTTCAGCATGAGACGCACGGCGAAACTCTGGCCGGACCCGTCGGTCGCCAGCCAGATCTCCGACATCCCGCCGGCGTTGATCCGCTCGTGCAGGGTGTATCGCCCCAGTTTGTCTCCCGTTGCTACCATTGCTTCCAGAAATGACTGCGCTGGTTAGCAAGCCACGGGCCATGAGAGCAATGCCGTTCCCCCCGGAATCGCCGTTTCCACTTCAACCCTTCGACTTCATCCTCCGCCCAGATGTCGTCCGATGAACGCACGCGCCATACCTTCGCCCGGGAACGCTGGCGCGCCGTCTGTTCCGGCATCATCGAGACCGCCGGCAACACCTTCCTCCTCCTCATCGCCACCCGCCATTTCAACGCCGGACCCCTCGCCAAATCCCTGGTCGCCGCCGGCGGCAGTGTCGGTCTCCTCCTCACTCCCCTCGTCGTCAATCATGTCCAACGCCTCGGCGCACGTCCCTCCGATGCCGCCGCCCGCGCCCTGACCATCGGCGCCATCCTGCTCGTCGTCGCCGCCCTCGCCCCCGCCGCCTGGGGCTCCCTCTACGCCGTCGCCTGCGTCGTCGCCATGGCCACCCCCTTCTCGATCATCCCCCTGATGACCCAGATCTATCAGGACAACTACCCCGCCGCCCAACGCGGACGGCTCTTCTCCCTCACCGTCATGCTGCGCATCGGCTCCGCCATCGCCTTCGCAGCCCTCGCCGGTTGGTGGCTCGATCCCGTCCTCCCCCATTCCCTCCCGACGCCCATCCGTCATGCCCTCGATTTCCTCCCAGGGCTTCCCGGACGCGACCGCGCCCTGGTCCTCGGCTTCGCCCTGACCTTCGCTGTCGCCGCCTGGAACCTTGCCCGGATCCCCTCCTCACCCCTGCCCCCGGCCGCAGGAAGTCATCCGCTCCATGCCTGGCGTTACGTCCGCTCCGACCGTCTCTTCCGCCAGGCGCTCATCGCCTGGATGCTCATGGGTTTCGCCAATCTGGCCATGCTGCCGCTCCGGGTCGAATACCTCGGCAATCCCCGCTACGGACTTTCCAAGTCCGCCGGCGAGATCGCCCTCCTCACCCTGATCATCCCCAACGTAGCCCGACTCATCATCAGCCCGGTCTGGGGTTGGCTCTTCGACCGCATGAACTTCTTCGCCCTGCGCGTCACCCTGAACCTCGGGTTCGCCCTCGGCATCGCCGCCTTCTTCACCTCCAGTTCCCCAGCCGGCCTCGTCTGGGGCTCCATCATCTACGGCATCTCCAACGCTGGTGGCGATGTCGCCTGGTCGCTCTGGGTCACCAAGTTCGCCCCGTCCGATCGCGTCGCCGATTACATGTCCGTCCACACCTTCCTCACCGGGATTCGCGGTGTCATCGCCCCCTTCGCCGCCTTCCAGTTCATCCAGCATTCCACCCCCTCCACCCTCGGATGGTACGCCGGTGGACTCATCGTGATCGCCTCACTCATCCTGCTCCCTGAGATCCGATCCACCCGCATCAGACCTCCCTCATGAACCCGGCCCGGCGTTCGAGCGGAACCACCCGATGCATTCCTTCCCGCGCCCGACCCATGCACCCTCCAGCAGGTCCAGCCCAAGGAGGCAGAGGATGGCACGCCGGGTTGCAACCCCATCGATTCCACGCAAGCATACAACCACCCGATGAAGCGTTCCCCACCCATGCCGGATCCGACACGCGCAGTCCGATGGATTCGCCGTCAGTGCCCGATCCAGCCGCGCCTGGGAATCGTGTTGGGGTCCGGATTTGGCCCGGTGGCGGATGCCCTCCCCAATCCAGTCGAACTTCCCTACGCCGACATACCCGGGTTCGCCGTCGGATCGGTCATCGGGCATGCCGGCCGCCTCCTCCTCGCCGAATGGCATGGTGTTCCGGTCGCCGTCCTCGCCGGTCGCGCCCATTATTACGAGGGCTTCGACTGGCCCCAGGTCCTGTTTCCCGTCCGGGTGCTTGCCGCCCTCGGCATCCGCGAACTCCTCCTCACCAACGCCGCCGGTGGCATCCGGCGCGGATTCCGGCCCGGCGACTTCATGATCGTCACCGATCACCTCAATTTCATGGGAGCCAACCCACTGCGCGGGCCTGCCCCGCCCGGATGCCCCCGCTTCATCGATCTTTCCGCCACCTACGATCTCCCACTCCAGAAACGTCTCGCCGCCGCCGCCAGGGCAGCGGGAATCCGGCCGCGCAAGGGAGTCTACGTCGCTGTTTCCGGACCCTCCTTCGAGACCCCAGCCGAGATCCGCGCCTATCGCACCCTCGGCGCCGATGCCGTCGGAATGAGCACCGTGCCCGAGGCCCTTGCCGCCCGGGAATGCGGCATCCGCGTCGCGGCCCTCAGTTGCATCACCAATGTCGCCGCCGGTCTCCCCGGCGGCACCAGCGAACTCTCCCATCAGGAAGTCCTCGACACCGCCCGCGATGTCGCGCCCCGCGCCACCCGCCTGGTTTCCGGGTTTGTCTCCATCACCTCCCTCTCCCAAGATCCTCCCATCTCCCTGTGAAACACCTCCTCCAAACCTGGCTCATCATCGTCCTGCTGGGTTCCCATGCCCTCCAGGCTGAAGCCTCCGCCGAACTCTTCGGACGGATCTCTCCCGGCATGGTCCGGGTCGAAATCGACCTCCAGTTCGACAAGGGCGAACCCCCGGTCGGCGTGGTCGATCATGATGCCGGTTCCCGCCAACAACCCATCCACGCCCTCTCCGAACTCGTCGCCGAGGAACGTCCCCTCGAAACCACCGGCTTCCTCATCGCCGATGACCGGGTCGTCGCCCTCGACTGGACCGTTCATCCCCGCTTCATCAAGGCCATCCACATCCGCACCGCCACCGGCGAAACCACCGCCTCCGTCGAGGGGTACGCCCGGGATCACTGGGCCGTCTTCCTCAAGCTCAAGAGTCCGTTGGCCGGCGCACGCCCCCTCACCTTCGCCCAGGGCAAAGCCGCCCACGTCGCCACCTACTATCGCGTCGAAGGCGTCATGACCCACGAACTCCTCCCCTTCTCCCCACGCATCCAGCAACCCGAAGGCGGCCCCGTCTGGCGCGTCCTCGAACACCAGGGACTCGCCGTCACCACCAATGGCGTTCCCCTCTCCGTCCTCCTCGGTCGCCGTGTGCCCACCGACGATTCCTGGCAGGTCGCTCCCGACGCCTGGCCCCGTATCGGGTTGGGCGCGTATCAGGAACAGTTGGAACGTCTCGGAAAACTCGCCGACTCCACGCTCGTCCGGGTTCATCTCAGCTTCCGCAGTCCCAACACCAAGGCCGGCGCCGCCATGGGGCGGTTCCGCATGGATGACGACGAAGACTCCGACGATTCGGGCGGCACCGAACGGGACTACCTCGGGGTCGTCCTCGCCCCGGATCGCGTCGCGGTCCTTGCCGCACTGCGCCCATCCCTCACCGCCCGACTCCAACGCATCCAGGTCCACCCTGCTTCCGGTCCCGCTGTCCCCGCCCGCTTTGTCGCTTCCCTCAAGGATCATGGAGCGCTGGTCATCGAACCGGAAACCCCGCTGACCGCCGTCCTCAAGGTCTCCGATCAACCTGCCGCCCATTTCATCGAACGTCTCTGCTACCGCATCGATCTCCAGTTGCAGGGCGAAACCCAGGTCCGCTTCCTCCACCATTCCCGCATCGGATCCGTCCGCATCGGCCAACGTCTCGAAGCCTATCCCGAACTCGCCGACATGTCCGATGCCGTCCGCGCCCACCTTTTCACCCCGGATTTCGAGTTGATCGCCCTTCCCGTTCCCGCGCGGAGTCGCAGTCGCGGGCCGATGGGCCGGTTCAATGCTCCGTTCGAACTGACCCCGGCACGGTTGCTTGCCCGGGCCGTCAGGGATCTGCCCACCGGTGCCGATGCCGCCAATGTCCCCGTGTCCGAGGCCGACGAAAACCGTCTGGCCTGGCTCGGCACCGAACTTCAACCCCTGAGCCGTGAACTGGCCCGCGCCAATGGGGTGTCGGACCAGACCCGTGACGGCGAGTCCGGAGCCATGGTCACCTATGTCCATCCGGGCTCACCAGCCGCCCGCGCCGGTATCACCCCGGGAACCATCCTCCTGCGTCTCAAGGTTCCCGGCGAACCCCTGCCCATCGAGGTGGAGATGGAGGGCGATCCCCTGCGCGGCCAGCCGTTTCCCTGGGATCGCCTGGATGAATTCCCCGAACAGATCTTCGACCGTCTGCCCACCCCTTGGCCCGCCGCCGAGAATCCGTTCACCCGCGCCCTGACCGACCTCGGATTCACCCGCCCCTTCACCCTCGAATTCGCCGAGGAAGGAAAACTGCGGAGCATCGAGATGAAGGTCGAAGCAGGCCCCACCCACTATGAGTCCGCACCCCGCTTCAAGTCCGACACCCTCGGCTTGACCGTCCGGGACCTCACCTACGACGTCCGTCGCTACAAACAACGCAAGTCCGATGATCCCGGCGTCGTCATCTCCAAGGTCGAGGCCGGTGGACGCGCATCGGTCGCCGGCATCAAGCCTTTCGAGGTCATCACCCACGTCAACGATCAACCGGTCGCCAACGTGAAGGAATTCGAGACCGCCATCCTGCTCGGTGGCGAACTCCGCCTGTCCCTCAAACGCATGGCCAAGGGCCGCATCGTCACCCTCACCGCCAACTGATCCACACCCACCCCGTTCCGGGGCGGTGAGTTCCACTCGCCGTTCCGGCTC
>CAZDYB010000261.1:0-6507 GCA_964509045.1 uncultured Akkermansia sp. | reverse complement strand
GCGGCTGTTAACCGTGTGGTTGTAGGTTCGAGTCCTACCTCTGGAGCCAGCTTCTTCAGGCCTTTCCATCCCGTTCCCTTCCCCACCTCGGGCCGCCTGTCCGGACCACGGCATCGACGTTGCCCCGGGTGCCGCCTCACACGTTGTCCGGCACAACTCCACGGAATGAACCGGTGGGAAACTGGAGGCGACCCTCGCAAGGGAGGCAGCAACGCCGCCTCATCCTTGCACGATGCAGCGGCCCCCTCGCAAGGGAACCCCATGCCCAGGTCGGGCCCACGCCGACGTGGATGGGTGGGGACCGTGAGACCGGTGGTGTCATGGGAAGTTCCGGGAGGATCGCTCCGGCTGGCGTCACGGCCCGCGTCACAACCACCGCGTCGATGGAGGCCCGTCCACCGCTCCGCGCTTCGCGGTCCGCGACCTCCGACCCCCCGCAGCTTCCGGGTGCACCGTGACGTCCGTATATGCTCATTCCCGGATTGCTCCTTGCCGCAGGAATTCCAAGTGTCTCGAGCGCCGCACCACATGGAGTCTGTCGCCCGTGAGATCCCCGTGGCCTTGTGCCAAGCCCGCAGCCCGCACCCATCGGTGCGGTCGATGGATGGCCCGCGGATGCTCTCGCAACTCACGGGACACGGAAACGGCGTCCGCCCGCAGACGCTGCGTCCCGTCATGCGCCGGAGTGGGTTCGGGGCCGCTTGGGCCGGCCGGGAATCGAGTTGAACCGTCCGGAGAGCTGAACATGTCGCCCCTGAACGCCGCGCTTCGTCGTCCGGTCACCGTGGTGGTGCTCGTGGCCGCCGTCTGCCTGGGCGGCCTCCTTGGGTTGCGTCGCATGGCGCGGGACGTGTTCCCGCCCTTGGGCATTCCGACCATCTACGTGGCCCAGCCATTCGGCGGGATGGATCCCGCCCAGATGGAAGGCTCGCTGACCTACTACTACGAGTACCACTTCCTCTACATCACCGGCATCGAGCACGTTGAATCCAAGAGCATCCAGGGCTCGGCGATCATGAAGCTCCAGTTCCATCCGGGAACGGACATGTCGGCCGCGATGGCCGAGACGGTGGCCTACGTGAACCGCGCGCGGGCCTTCATGCCGGCCGGCACGCCGGGTCCGTTCGTGACCCGCTTCGATGCCGGCAGCGTGCCGGTTGGCCAGCTCGTCTTCTCGACCGAGAATCCCAACCGTACCGTCGGCCAGATGCAGGACGCGGCGCTGAACCAGGTGAGGCCGCTGTTCGCGACGCTTCCCGGCGTCTCCGCGCCGCCCCCCTTTGGAGGCAGTGCACGCACGATCACGGTGAACGTGAAGCCGGACCGGATGAAGGCCTACGGCCTGTCGCCCGACGAGATCGTCCAGGCGATCTCGCAGGCAAACCTCATCAGCCCGTCGGGCAACCTCCACCTGGGCGACAAGTACCCGTTGGTCTCGGCGAACGCGCAGGTCCGCAACATCCGCGACCTCGAGGGGGTGCCGATCCGCGTGCAGGGCGGCGCCGGGGTCTTCGTGCGGGACGTCGCCAGCGTCGCCGACGCGTCGGACCTGGTCACCAGCCATGCGCTCGTGAACGGCCGGCGCACCGTGTACATGCCGGTCACCAAGCGCGCCGACGCCTCGACGCTGGCGGTGGTGGACCTCGTGAAGCGCAACCTGCCGCGCTTCCAGGCCGCGGTGGCGGAGGACATCCGCGTCCGCTACGAGCTGGACCAGTCCCCCGCCGTCGCCCGGGCGATCGGCGACCTGTTGAAGGAGGGGGTCATCGGCGCGGTGCTCACGGGCCTCATGGTCCTGGTCTTCCTGCGCGACCTGCGCAGCGCCCTCGTGGTGGTGCTCAACATCCCGCTGGCTCTGCTCGCATCGGCCTTGGCCCTGTGGCTGTCCGGCCAGACGATCCACCTCATGACCCTCGGCGGGCTCGCCTTGGCGGTGGGCATCCTCGTGGACGAGGCGACCGTGTCGGTCGAGAACCTGCACGTCCACCTGTCGCGCGGGGAAGGCGTCGCGCAGGCGGCGTTGAAGGCGACCCAGGAGACCGCCCTGCCCCGGATGCTTGCGATGTTGTGCATCATTGCGGTCTTCATCCCGGTGTTCTTCATGGAAGGCGCTGCCCGCGCGCTGTTCTCTCCGCTTGCGCTCGCGGTTGGATTCGCCATGGCAGCCTCCTTCGTGCTCTCCAGCACGCTGGTTCCGATCCTCGCGGTCTGGTGCCTCCGTTCCTCCGGGCACGTCGCCGAGCCGGGATGGCTCGTGGCCTTGCAGCGCCGCTATGCCGCCATGCTCCGGGTCGCGCTGAAGGCCCGCGTCTTCGTGGTCGTGGGCTATCTCCTGGCCTCCCTCGGGACCGTCGTGCTCGTGGGTCGAGGTCTCGGGCTCGAGATCTTCCCATCGGTCGAGTCCGGCCAGTTTGCGCTGCGACTCCGCGCCTCCCCGGGCACCCGGCTCGACGTCACGGAGCAAGTCGCCCTCAAGGCCCTGGAAATCATCCATCGCGAGGCGGGAACCAACTCCGTTGCCCTCACGCTTGGGCTCGTGGGAGTCCACGCCCCGAACTATCCGGTCAACCTCATTCACCTGTGGAATGGCGGGCCCGACGAGGCGCATCTTTCGGTCCAGTTGCGGGCCGGGTCCGGCATCCGGATCCCGGAACTCAAGGACCGCCTGCGATCGGCCTTCGCCACGGAGCTTCCCGAAGTCCGCGTGTCCTTCGAGGCCAGCGACATCGTCGGCCGGGTCATGAGCTTCGGATCCCCGACCCCGATCGAGGTGGCCGTCAGCGGTCCCCAGCTCGCCGCAAGCCGCGAACACGCCGAGCGCCTGCTCTCGAAGCTCCGGTTGCTCCCGGGATTGCGCGACGTCCAGATCGCCCAGTCCCTGGATTTCCCGAGCGTTGACGTGACGGTGGACCGCGAGCGCGCGGGGCTCATGGGCGTGAAGGTCGGCGACGTTGCCCGGTCCCTTGTCGCGGCGACCGCGTCGAGCCGCTTCACCGTCCCGAACTTCTGGGCCGACCCCGCCTCGGGCGTGAGCTACAGCGTCCAGGTCCAGGTGCCGCAGTCGGAGACGCGGTCCCTCGAGGACGTGCGGAACCTTCCGGTCGGCGCGGGTTCCCAACGCGGCGTCCTGCTCCGCAACGTGGCCACGGTGGAGCCCGGCACCACCGTGGGGCAGTATGAACGCTACAACATGGCCCGGGTCGTCAGCATCACGGCCAACCTCCGCGGATGGGACCTCGGCCGGGCGCTCCGGGAGATCGAGTCGATCCCCGAGATTGGCAATCCCGCAACCTGGCCGGCGCGGACCCGCGTGGACATCCGCGGACAGGCCGTGCCCTTGCGCCACATGGTGGACGGCTTCCGTTCCGGGCTTGGCGTCGCCGTGGCGGTGGTGTTCCTGATGCTTCTGGCGAACTTCCAGTCGGTGCGCCTCGCCTTGGCCGTCGTCTCCACGGTTCCCGCCGTGCTCTGCGGCGTGGTCCTGACGCTTTCGCTCACCGGGACGACCCTGAGCCTCCCATCCGCCATCGGGGCGATCATGGCGGTCGGGGTGGCGGTCGCGAACGCGATCCTGCTGGTCGCCTTCGCCGAGAAGGCACGCAGGGAAGGATCCGCGCCGTTGGACGCCGCGCTGGCCGGCGCCACCTCGCGCCTGCGTCCGATCCTGATGACCAGCGCCGCAATGATTGCGGGCATGGTCCCGATGGCCCTTGGCATCGGGGAAAGCGGACCCCAGACCGCGCCCCTCGGCCGGGCGGTGTTGGGTGGCTTGGTCGTGGTCACCGTCGCCACGCTAGGCGTCCTGCCCGCCGTCTTCGCCCTGCTCGCCCCGCGAAGCTTCCAGTCTGCCTCGCTGGATCCCGAGGACCCCGCGAGCGCCCATTACTCAATGGGAGAACCCCGATGAAGCCGTCCATGTCTCGAACCATGCCGTCGCGTCGCCGACCGTCCGCCATCGCCCTACTCCTGACGGCCCTCTTGGCCTCGGCCGCGGACCCCGCCCCCGTCACCACGGCGCGTCCGACGCGCGGGGACATCACCCGGCATGTCGCCCTGCCCGGATCGCTGCGAGCCAACCAACAGGTCACCCTCCAGGCCCGTGTCGCCGGGTTTGTCCGCACGGTGCTCGTGGACCGCGGGGACAAGGTTTCGGCCGGACAGGTGCTCGCCGAGATTGAGGTTCCCGAGTTGCTCGCCGAGAAGGCGAAGCGGGTGGCCGAGCTGCGGGTGGCCGGGATCGAGGCCCGACGCCTCGAGGACGGCAGGAAGAAGTCCCCGGACCTGGTCACCCAGCAATCGCTCGACGCGGCGAGCGGCCGGCTGGAGGTGGCGCGTGCGGAGTTGGAGAAGGTCGAGACGCTCCTTGCCTTCGCGACCGTGCGGGCACCGTTCGCGGGCACCGTGACCGCACGGATGGTGGATCCCGGGGCCTTCGTGGCGGCCGGTGGCGCCGGCGGCTCCTCGGCGGTGCTGACCCTGGCGGACACATCCGTCCTGCGCGCGGTGGTTCCCGTCCCCGAGGCCGAGGCCTTGCGAGTCCGAAACGGCCAGCCCGTGCGGGTTGCCGTCGAAGGGACGACCCATGTCTTCACGGGGAAGGTGAGCCGCCATGGGGGGGCATTGGACGAGGCGACGCGATCGCTGGTGGTCGAGGCCGACCTTCCCAACGCGGACGATGCGTTGCGTCCCGGGATGTTCGCCACCGTTCAGATCGGCGTGGAGCGCCGGGCCCGTGCGCTCCTGGTGCGAACGGACGCCCTGGTGGTCGAGAGGGCGGGCACGTTCGTCTTCCGAGTGGACCAAGGACTCAGCCGAAAGACGGCGGTGAAGACCGGCTTTCAGGACGGGACGCTCACGGAGGTCATCGCGGGACTGGCCGACGACGCCTTGCTGGTCGTCCCCGCAAGGTCAGCTCCGGCCGATGGAAACCCGGTCCAGGTGGAGGAAGCGCGATGAAGCGCCTTCTGCGTTGGAGCAGCGGGTTGCTGGGCCTCTGCCTGATGGTCCGGGGCGCGGAGCCGTCCACCATCGACCTTCCCACGGCGTTGCGCCTCGCGGGCGCGAGGAACCTCGCCATGGAGGTTGCCCGCGAGCGGGTGCGCGAGGCGCGCGGACAACTGGACCAGGAACGATTGCGGCTGTTCCCATGGATCGCCCCGGGCATCGGCTACCGGCGTCACGAGGGGAACCTCCAGGACATCGTTGGAGACGTGTTCAATGCCTCGAAGCAATCGGGAACCGCCGCGTTGACGCTGCAGGCCCAACTGGACCTGGGCGACGCGGCGTACCGAGTGCTCGCCGCGAAGCAAGCCGTCGCCGCAAGCGAGGCGGGCTCCGAGTCCCGTCGTAGGGAAACCGTGCTTTCGGCGGCGGTGGCCTACACCGAATTGGGACGCGCGGCGGCTGCGGTGGCGACGGTGGACGAGGCGCGACGCATCACCCGTACCACGCTGGAGCAAGTCCGCGCGGCCCAGGCAGCGGGACTAGCGCCGGCCGCGGACGTCCGGAGGGTGGAAGTCCAAGCCGGGCGCAACGAGTCGCTGTGGCTCGAAGCCGCCCAGTCGAGGCAGCTGGCTTCGGCCCGTCTCGCTCTGCTGCTGCGCCTGCCGCCGACGGATCCGTTGGTCCCGGATGCGCGTGACTTCGTGCCCATGGTCCTCGTCCCCACGAACCGCGCCTTGGATTCGCTGGTGGCCTCGGCCCTCCGGCTGCGGCCGGAAATGCGCCGCTCCGAGGCGGTCGTGGGCCTCGCCGAGGCGCGTCGCCAGGGCGCCACGCGGGGCGTCTGGTACCCCTCAGTTGGAGCCCAGGCGTCGTTCGGGGGCTTGGCCGGCGGACGCCATGGTGCCTGGGCCCGCGGCGACGACTACCAGGATTACGGGCTCGGGCTTTCGTGGAGGATCGGTCCGGGCGGCATCGGCGACGGCAGCCGGATCCGGTCGGAAGGTGCCCGGCTTCGCATCGCACGCCTGGAGCGGGACCAACTTCAGGACGAGTTGGTCCTCGGGCTCGTGGAACTTCGGTCGAGAACGGAAACGGCCGCGCGGCGGGTGGAGGTTTCCGGTCAGACCGTCCAATCGGCCCGGGCGCTGGTCGCGACGACACGGGACCGCCGCGAGTACGGCGTGGGCATGGTGTTGGAGGTGATTGAGGCCGAACGGGAGCTGGCTCGGGCACAAGCCGAGCACGTCGAGGCCGTGGCCGGCCACAACCGGGCGCAATGGGAGCTGTGGCACGCCTCGGGCCAGGACCAGCCGTCGCTGGATGCGGGAACCCGGCCTTGAGACGCCAACCCGTGGCCACGGGGGTAGCAACGCTGCGCGCCGCGCGGGATCCGTTCGGATCCTCGACGTTTGCGGCGAAGACATCCTCAAATCCATCGGCATCCCCAGACCACTTCCAGCAACGGGCAGGCCTGCCCGTGAGACGGGCGAGGTCACGAGGCCGTCTGGAGGACCGGCCGTTCGCAAGCGCCCTGCACATGAGGACGTTACGCAAACTCGACGG
>CAZDYB010000260.1:4975-6509 GCA_964509045.1 uncultured Akkermansia sp. | reverse complement strand
CGGGTTGGTTTCGTTCGATGAAATAGAAGTCGGTGAGGGCGGTGTCGGAAGCGGGGGCGGGTTCGGGCATCTGACCGGCGAGGATGCGATGGGCGTTGGTGATGATGCGGCTGCCTGCGGCCTGACGGAACACCTCGACCAGGCGGACCACGGGAATGGTCTGGGAATCGATGAGATCGCGCAGCACGGAGCCGGGGCCGACGGACGGCAATTGATCGACATCCCCGACGAGGATGAGGGCGGCATCGGGAGGAAGGGCGCGCAGGGTGGCGTGGAGAAGTGGGATATCGACCATCGAGGTTTCGTCGATGACCAGGAGATCGGTGACGAGGGGATTGTCTTCGCGTCGGATGAAGCCGCCGGTGCCTGGGTTGACTTCGAGGAGTCGATGAAGGGTGCAGGCGGGAAGGCCGGTGGCATCGGAAAGGCGGCGTGCAGCGCGGCCGGTGGGGGCGGCGAGCAGGCAACGGACACGACGCGGGACGAGGAGGGCGAGGAGCGAACGGAGCAGGGTGGTCTTGCCGACGCCGGGTCCGCCGGTGATGACCAGAAGCCGATGGCGGAGGGCGGCCTGGAGCGCGGCCTGTTGGCTGGGTGCGAGTTCCTGTCCGGTGCGGGACTGGATCTCGGGGAGTGCGTCGGTGGGATTGATTTCCGGATAGGGTGGAGTCTGGCGGACCATGCCGAGGAGGCGGGTGGCGATGTGTTCTTCGGCGCGGAGCAGGTGCGGAAGGAAGAGGAGTTCCTCCTGTTCGATGCGTTGGCGGACGAGTTCGCGTTTGGCGAGGGATTTTTCGATGCCGGCGAGGATGAGGGCGGGATCGACGACGAGGAGTTTCTCGGTTTCGTCCTGAAGGGTGGAAAGGGGGAGGGCGCAATGGCCGGAGTTGGTGGCCTGGAGCAGGACGTGTTGGAGACCGGCCTGGATGCGGCCGGGGGAATCGCGGTCGATGCCCAGGCTGCGGGCGATCTGGTCGGCGGTGCGGAACCCGATGCCGACGATGTCCCGGGCGAGGCGGTAGGGATCGGAGCGGACGACCTCGATGGCTTCCTCGCCGTAGGTCTTGTGGATGCGGACGGCGCGGGTGGTGGAGACGCCGTGGGAATGGAGGAAGACCATGATCTTCCGGACGGCCTTCTGTTCGTTCCAGGCCTGCTTGATGCGCAGCCGGCGTTTGGGGCCGATGCCGCCGATTTCCTCCAGGCGCGCGGAGGCGTTCTCGATGATGTCGAAGATCCCGGTGCCGAAACGGGCGACGAGTTTGCGGGCGTAGGTGGGGCCGATGCCGCGGACCATGCCGGAGCCGAGGTAACGTTCGATCCCTTCGGCGCTGTCGGGCGGGGTGGCCTGAAGGGTATCGGCCTTGAACTGGCGACCGAACTCGCGGTCGTTGATCCATTGGCCGCGGGCTTCGATCCATTCGCCCGGGGAAACGGAGGGAAGCGAACCGACGACGGCGACGAGGTCCCCATGGCCGCGTGAGCGGACCTTGAGGATGCAGAAGCCGTTTTCCTCGTTGAAGAACGTGACGCG
>CAZDYB010000260.1:2480-4875 GCA_964509045.1 uncultured Akkermansia sp. | reverse complement strand
TTGCCGGGCTGCCGCAGCGCGCAGCCTTGGGTCAGTGGCGCCGACCAGATCGTTCACGAGGGAGTCGGCGGGACGTCCGAGTGCGGCATGGAGCCAGACGGCTTCGAGACGGGCGCGTGGATCGGTCTGGCGGGCGAGCCAGCCGGGGACATCGGCCAGGACGCGGGGACCGCGTTGGCGGAGGAGTGTGCGGGCCTGTTCCTGCATCCAACCGTTGGGCGAAAGGGTGAGGTCGAGGAGTTCGGCGTCCTTGCGGGCATTGAGATCGATTCGGGTTGCCTTGGCAGTGCCCTTGGCGGCGACGCGCCAGATCCGGCCGTGTTCGTGATCGCGTCGGGGATCGCGGAAATCGACTTCGCCATGCTGGATGATGGGGTTGGACCAGTCGGCGATGTAGAGGGCGCCATCGGGTCCGAAGCGGAGGTCGATGGGGCGGAAGGTGACGTTGGTGGAACGGAGGACATCGGGCATCTCGACGGTCTGGAAGCTGGAACCGGCTTCCTTGAGGCCGAAGCGGACGATGCGTTGGGCGCGGAAATCGCAGGTGATGAGATTGCCCTGCCAATCGGAGGGGAAGGCGGGGCTGTGGACCCGTTCGAGGCTGGCGAACTTGGGGTAGTTGCCGGGGCTCATGCTTTCCGCTTCGCGGCGCATGTCGGAGTAGGTGAAGTACGTGGCGCCATCGATGGCGTGATAGAGCCCCTTGAATCCGGCGCCATCGGTGAAGAAGGAATTGCCGAACTGATCCCAGTGATGACCCCAGGGATTGCAACCGCCCTTGGTGAAGATCTCCATGAGCAGGGTGTCGGGGTTGAAGCGCCAGATCCCACCCGAGTTCAGCCGCATCACCCCGTGCGGGGTTTCGATGTGGGTGTGGGTATAGATCGACTGGTTCATATAGATGTGGCCATCGAAGCCCCATCGCAGGGTGTGGAGATTGTGATGGGTATCCTCGGTGCCGAAGCTGGAGAGGATGATGCGGCGGACGTCGGCCTTGCCATCACCGTTGGTGTCGGAGAAGTGGAGCAGTTGATGGCTGGCGGCGACATAGACCCCGCCGCGGTTGTCGGGCAGGACACCGGTGGGAATGAGGACGCCTTCAGCAAACACGGTGGACTTGTCGGCCTTGCCATCGCCATCGGTGTCTTCCACCACGATCACGGCGTCCTCGGCTTCCTGGCCGGGTCGGATCTGGGGATAGACGCGGGAGCTGGCGATCCAGAGGCGTCCCTGGTGATCCCAGTTCATCTGGATCGGTTTGTAGAGCTGGGGATTTTCGGCCCAGAGCGAGACTTCGAGCCCTTCAGCAACGGTGAAGGAGGGGACGGGTTGTTCCTTGAAATGGGGATCGGGGACGGGTTGGCGGGCGGCAGGGCCGGTCAGGCGTTCGACTTCGGCGACGACGGCGGCGGGCGGTGTGCCGGGGCCGCGGAGTTGGGCGATGCGGGATTCCCATTCGGCGATGAGGGGTTCGAACTTCGGGATCTCGACGGCGTTCTGGCCCTGTTCGTGTTTTCGGAAGCCGAAGAGGTAGGTCCAGTTGGCGGGGCGCCAGCGATGGAAGAAGAGTTCGTTCTTCTTGCGGATGCCGGCGAGCAGGGCGGGTGAGGTGCCGTCATCCTCGGGTTTGCCGCCGGTGAGGGTTTCGACCAGGCGCGACGCGAGCATCTGATAACCGATCTCATTGAGGATGACCGGGGTGTCATAGAGGACCATGCGGAGGCGGCTGAGATTCCGGCTGAGGCCGAGGACATCGCCGTAGGCGGCCTTGCGTTCCTCGGCGAGGGAACGGGTGACGCTGGCGACGGCATCCAGCGCCTTTGAACGGTCGGAGTCGGGGCGTTCACCCTGTTGTTGGAGGGGAGAAAGGAGGACGAACCGGACCGAACCCCCGCCGACCTCATTGACGGCATCCATCAATCGGGCGAGTTCGGCGCGGTGTCGTGCGGCGCCATCGATTCCGCCTTCGAGGGCGGCGGTCATTCCGTAGGAGAGGATGGCGACGGTGGGTTTGGCGATGGCGACCTGTTCCTTGACGCGCTTGAGCCATTCGGAGTCCGGCTTGTTCCAGTCGAAGCTGGCGCGGGCGCGGCCGGTGGGGCTGTCGGCGGCCCAGGCGAGATTGCGGAAGGTGACATTGCGGTCGGCGAAGCGACGGGTGAGGGCGGCTTCGAGATGGCCGTAGTCGCCTTCGCGTTCGAGGAAGGTGTCGCCGAGGAACACCACACGGTCGCCCTCGCGCAATTCCAGATCGGCGGCGTGAAGGAGGGTGAGCAACAGACCAGGCAGCCATGCCATCCCGCGAAGGATGCGGCTGAGCCAGGAACCGGGGGACATTGAGGCCATGTGGGCAGCATCCGGACCAAACGGCCCGATTCAAGAACGCATTGGAGCG
>CAZDYB010000260.1:0-2380 GCA_964509045.1 uncultured Akkermansia sp. | reverse complement strand
GGCCATGTGGGCAGCATCCGGACCAAACGGCCCGATTCAAGAACGCATTGGAGCGGGGGATGAGTTCGGGACTGACCGGTGGCCGTCGATGGGTGAAGCTGCGGCCCATGGTGCGCGCACGGCTGTGGACAGTTGGGTTGGGGATGTTGTTGCTGATCGAGCCGCTCGGGAGTTGTTGGGCGGCGGAGGGGTTGAGTGCGGCGGATGAACGGGTCAATCGGGCCATCGGCGCTCATGTGGCGTTTCTGGCCGATGACCTGTTGGAGGGCCGCGCGGCGGGAAGTGAAGGGCATGAATTGGCGGCGCGTTATGTGGTGTCGGAGTTCGTGCGGATGGGACTTCGGCCGGGCGGGGATGAAGGCGGTTGGTTGCAGACGGTGCCGCTGATGGAGAGTCAGTTGGTTCCCGATTCCGCGCGGATGGAGTTGCACGTGGACGGTCGGACGGAGGCGTTGGAGTACAACCTCGAGTTCCTGTCCGGGCCGCAGTTCACCGGAACCAACCTGACGGTCACCGCGCCCTTGGTGTTTGTCGGGTACGGCGTCCGCGCGCCGGAACTGGGGTACGACGATTTCGCCGGCGTGGATGTCCGGGGCAAGATCGCGGTGATGCTGGCCAAGGCGCCGCCGCGGTTTCCCGCAACAGCCCTGGCGCATCACGCCAATGCGCGGCAGAAGTCGCGGTCACTGGTCGAGGCGGGTGCGGTCGGGGTCATTGGAATACCGACCCCGAAGGATCTGGAGGAAACACCCTGGGCACGCCGCATCCTGCAATCGCGATTTCCCGCGATGCGCACCACGGATGCCGTCGGCAATCCGGAGGAGGTCTATCCGGAATTGAAGGCGTCGGTGAACCTGAGTCCGCAGGGGGTGGGCAAGCTGTTTGCCAAGGCGCCGCAACCGGTGCCGGAAGTGTTGTCCGCGGCGGCCCGGAGCGAACCCCCGCGCTTTCCCCTCGGCATCGAAGCCACAATCCACACCCACAGCGAACATCGGCGACTCGTCAGTCCCAATGTCATCGGGATCCTGCCGGGCCGGGATCCGCGGTTGGCGGGTGAAAGCGTGGTGTTGACGGCGCACCTGGATCACATGGGACGGGGTCCGGCAGTCGACGGGGACACGATCTACAACGGCGCGTATGACAATGCGATCGGGGTGGCCCTGATGCTGGAGGTGGCCCGGGCATTGACCGAGGAAGGGCGGAGACCGCGTCGCACGGTGGTGTTCGCGGCGGTGACGGCCGAGGAGAAGGGGTTGCGGGGATCGGAGTTCCTGGCCCGGCATTTGCCGGCTTCAGCGGGACGCCCGGTGGCGAACATCAATCTCGACATGGTGCTGCTGGGCGCACCCACGCGACGTTACACGGTGTTGGGGGTAGAACATTCCACGCTGCGCGGTCCGGTGGAATTCGCGGCGAAACGGATGGGGTTGGAATTGGTGCCGGACCCGAGGCCGGACCGCGTGGTGTTCGTGCGGAGCGACCAGTACTCCTTCGTGCGCCAGGGTGTGCCGGCGATCTTTCCCAAGGTGGCGGATGCGGGAGGCGTGCCCGTGGTGGGACAGCTCAGTCCGGACCAGTTCTTGAAGGAGCATTATCACCGGCCCTCGGACGAGGCGACCTTGCCGCGGGACGCGGACTCTTCGGTGCGGTTCGCGAGGTTTGTGACCCTGATTGCGCGTCGGGTGGCGGACGCCGGTGAAGCGCCCCGATGGAACCCGGGAGATTTCTTCGGGGAAACGTTTGGGAAGGGGGCGGGAAAGGGGAGGTGAACTTATACAGGTACCGACAGGGAAACTTCCCGTTCTTCGGCGCGCCACGCGGCGTACGATAGGGTAGTTTGAATGTCTGTTTCCGCGATGTAGGGGTACAGGGTGAGGATCTCGGTCATGCTGACCCCGCTCGCTACCAGGCCTACCAACGTTCCAACCGTAACTCGGGTTCCACGGATGCACGGCTTCCCGCCCATGACCAAGGGGTCCATTGTCAGCCGTTCCCAATCAGGGGAATTCATGACGTCAGGTTGCGCGCCTTTTCGTCGGGAGTCGAGGGAGTGACGGGGTGCTCGGGAGGGAACGCCGGGGGTTGGGAAACCGATCGAGTCACGTCCGGAGAAGGGTCGGCGGCAGGTTTCAAGCGAAGCCACCAGGAACACGGAAAGGACAAAAGGGGAGGAGGGTAGCGTCCAGGTCCCATCCCATCCGTGGGACTTGTGAAATCCGTGGTTCAAGACTCCGGGTCGGGGAGCCTGTCCCTCAACCGGAACGATGCAGTCGGGTCGGTCGTGCTTGCTGGATCTTGTTCCGCAATTCCGTCGTCGTTCGCTCGTTACAGATCGCCGGGGATACGCGCGTCGCTCGCGCCTCGGCTTTCAGCCAAGTCT
>CAZDYB010000259.1:3137-6516 GCA_964509045.1 uncultured Akkermansia sp. | reverse complement strand
GGTGGCGATCCTGATGGTGGCGGGTGGAGTAAAGGGGATGGGACAGGGTCTGGAGGGTGGAGCGGGTGGGCCGGCGGACCTGTCGCGGCAGTTGATCGTGGGGGAGGCGGAGTATCAGGAAGTGGTGCAGACGCCGTATTTGCCGCCGGTGCTGGGGTTGCTGGTGTATTCGGGCAAGAAGACCTCGGTGCTGGACCTGGACGAGATGCCGCGAATCATCAACAACAACTATCGGCAGGCATTGGCCAAGGCTCCGGGTTTATATCTGAGCGAGGAAACCAGTCCGCTGGTGAGCATCGGGTATCGCGGATTGAACCCGCATCGGGTGCAATTCACGCAGGTGTTGCGGGACGGCATACCGATCCATGCGGATCAGTTTGGATATCCGGAGGCGTATTATACCCCGCCGCTGGACACGGTGGATCGGATCGAGTTCATGCGGGGCGGGGGATCGCTGATGTATGGGCCGCAACCGGGCGGTGCGTTGAACTATGTGACGCATGATCCGCGGTTGGATCGGGAGTTCTCGGTGCGAAGCCAGCACCTGCTGGGGAGTGATTCGCTGTATTCGACGTTCAGTTCAGTGGACGGGACGGTGGGGCGCCTGGGTTATTATGCATTCTTCAATCATCGGCAGGCGGACGGGTTCCGCCATGCCAACAGCGATCAGGTGCTTTACAACGGCAGTGTGAAGCTGGTGTTGGATGCAAAGACCGACAGTCGATGGATCCTGGGCTTTGATGGATATGCCGAAGAGCATGGTGAACCCGGAGGGCTCACCTTCTCGCCGGGTGCGGGTGCGGTCCAGTATCAGGTGGATCGGGATGCGGTATCGCGACCGGTGGATCGATTCCGGTTGGAGCGGTATTTCGGGTCGTTGGCCTGGGAGAAGGATTTTGGTGAGGCGACGATGCTGACGGTGACGGGATGGGGTGGGTATTACCTGCGTGGAAGCCGGCGTCAGACGGGTGGAGGATTTGGGATCCTGGCGACGGGCAACGCGAACAACATCGAATTGCAGGAGTTCTATACGCAGGGGATCGAGGCGCGGGTGCGTCATGACTGGGCGTGGGGCGAGAACATCAATACGCTGGCGGGAGGGGTGCAGGTTTATCACACCGAATCGCCACGGGTGGATGAGCGCGGAGCGAGTGCGGATGCGACATCCGGGGCGGTGATCCGGGACTCGGACCGGCAGGTGGTCTATGCGCCGGTGTTCGTGGAGAACCGGTTTGTGTTCGGGGATTTCTCATTCGTGCCGGGATTGCGGCTGGAGAACATCTGGCAGGGGGTGCGCGAGAATGTGAACGTGGACAAGACGAACCAGGGAACACCCTTGGGCGATGTCAGCGGACATGATTTCGTGCCGTTGCTGGGGGCGGGGATGGAGTATCAGTTGCCGCATCAGTTGACTCCCTATGTCAACTTCTCGCAGGCGTATCGGCCGAAGATCTATACGGAATCGGTGCCGACCTCGGGTGGGGCGGTGGCGAACACGGACCTGGACCCGGGCCGGAGTTGGCAGGTGGACGTGGGGATCCGGGGGCAACCGCTGCCTTACCTCTACTGGGATGCGAGCCTGTTCTGGATGGATTTCGATGACCAGATCGGGACAGTGGGTTCCACGGTGCAGAACGTGGGTCAGACGCGGCATCGGGGGGCGGAATTGGCGTTGGAGTTCGACGTGTTGGGCTGGATGGGAGCGATGCAGGGGGGGACGGGTGAAGCCGAGTTCCACCAGTTGAGCCTGTATGGCAATGCCATGCTGTTGGACGCCGAGATCCGGTCGGGACCGAACGCGGCCTTGATCGGGAATGCCCCCGCACATGCCCCGGAGCGCCTGATCCGGGCGGGCGGGATCTATCGGATGAAGGACCGGGGAAAGGTGGCGTTCACGGGAACGTTCGTGTCGGATCACTGGGCCAATGACAGCAACGCGGCGAACTTCCGGGTGCCGGCCTACATGGTCTGGGATCTCACGGTGGAATGGCGGGTGTATCGGGACACGGTGAGTGTGTTGGGCGGGGTGAACAATGTGTTCGACGAGGACTATTATTCGCGGATCCGACCCGACGGCATTGATCCGGCTTATGGCAGGAACTTCTACGCGGGATTGTCCTTCGCGTTTTGAGCGGCTGAGAGACTGGCCCGCCAGGCGCGGGTTTCGGCGAGTACTTCGCGGGCGGCCGCGAGGGTATCCGATCCGGAGCCTTTGATGGCGGGGGGCGACGGGGTTGGGGTGGGTTCGTCGGGATCCCCGAGCCCGCTTCCGCGCAATTCGCGAAGCCGGGATAGGATGAGGTCCCGGATTTCCCCGGCATTGTCGACGCCGCGAAAGATGCCGGTGTGGAAGGATTCGGCGCCATGGGCGCTGTGGTGGGGGGAGGATCCACCTCCGCCTGCGGTGGTGATCAGGAGATCGTGGAGGCCGAGCAGGCGTTGGAGGGGGCCCTGGCGGAGGCTGATGTTCTGGACATTGGCGAAGCTGACGGTCATTTCGCGGACCCGGGTAAGGCCTTCACGGATGCGCAGGCTGCGATCGGTGACCATGTACCAGCGCAATTCGTAATCCATCACCACGAGGGCGTAGGTGAACGGCATCTGGATGAGGGTAAGGATGACGCCGATCATTTCGATGACCAGCACCCAGTCGGCGACCGTGATGAGGTCCATCCTGCGGGGGAAACCGTTGGGGAGGTGATCGGGGAAGGCGGAGCGGACTCCGATGATCCAGACGGCAAGGACGATCAGGACGACGAGTTGCCTGGCGAGCCACAGGGCGCGTCGGAGATGGAGGAATTTCCTGGCGGCCCTGAAGCTGCGGAGTGAGCCCGGTGATCCGGAGGGTGGATCCGGTTCGGGCGGAATCCTCAGCAGGCGCAGGAGCAGGGTCCGGGGTGAAGTGATGCGTTGGCTCACAGGCTTTTCCTCCGTTCGAGATCGGCACGGAGTCCGCGGAGTTCGCGGGCGACTTCCCGCAGGACGGCGGCCAGTTCGGCCGATTCCGCGGAGGTGGGGGAAGCCGGGGCAGCGGATGGGTCGGTGGGCTGGGGAAGGGTTCGATGAGCGGAATCGCGGGTGCCGCGCATGCGGCGGTAAAGGAAGTCCCGGACTGCCTCGAACTCGGGGATACCTTCGATGGTCATTTCCGGGGTGGCACTTCCACTGGCGGTCTGGATCTGGATCCGGGCGAGGCCGAGCCAACGTTCGACGAAATTGGAGGTCAGGTGGATGTCCTGGATGCGGGCGTAGTTCAGCAGGATTTCGCGACGGAACAGGATGCCCCATTTCATTGACACGCCTTCCTCATCGAATCGGTAGCGCAGGGTGTGGTAGCGGAACCAACCATGGAGCCAGGCGGCGATGGCCGCGGGCGGGA
>CAZDYB010000259.1:0-3037 GCA_964509045.1 uncultured Akkermansia sp. | reverse complement strand
GGAGGCGTTGGGTGTAGGCTGTGCAGGGCGATGTCGGGCTGCAAGCCGGCATCGGGACCTTGTTCCTCATCGCAAAGGAGGAAGGGATGGGGATTGGGATGCGGAATGAATTCCGCGCTCCGGGGGAAGGGGCGAAGTGGTGGCGAAGGTCATTGGGCGTTGGGATATGAGACGGCGAACGGAGCTCGCCGCTCCGGGAGAGGCGGAGACGGGTGGACGTGAACGGGTTGAATGGGCAGGGTTCGGGAATGCGTGGCAGATGGGTGGCAGTATGGATGGGATGCCTGATGTTGGCCCGGGCGATGGGAGCGGACCCGTTGCAGGGCGAGGCCTTGTTGAAGACGGACGTGATGGGGGTGTTTGCGCATCCGGACGACGAGACGGGGGTGGCGCCGTTGATGGCGCAACTGGCTTTGGGCGGTGGGAAGGTGGTGTCGCATGTGTACTGCACCCGGGGTGAAGGCGGCGGGAACATGGTGGGACGACAGGGTGGCGCGGCGTTGGGGGTGTTGCGGGAGGCGGAGTTGCGGGATTGCCTGGCGCGGTTGGGGGTCCGCCACTGTTACTTTCTGGATCGGGAGGATTTTGCCTACACCGAGAGCCTGGGGATCACGCTGGAGAAGTGGGGACACGAGGCGACGCTGGAACGGCTGGTACGCCTGGTGCGCGCCTTGCGTCCGGAGGTGATGCTCACGATGAATCCGGCGCCCACACCCGGGCAGCATGGGAATCATCAGGCGGCGGGTTGGTTGGCGGTGGAGGCGTTCGATGCGGCGGCGGATCCCGCACGGTTTCCCGGGCAGATTCAAGACGAGGGGTTGCGGCCATGGCGTCCTCGAAAGCTGTATTTCGGTGGGGTGGGACCGTTCACGGCGACCCTGGTGACGACCAATGCCCTGGCGGATGGAAGGATTCCCTCGGTGGTGGCGGGCGAGGCGTTGTCGAATCACCGGTCGCAGGCCTTTGGCAATTTCGGGGCGTCGCCGTGGTTCAGGCGCCCGCAGATCCTGCAGTTGGTGAAGTCGGTGGTGCCGTTCGAGGCTTCAGAGACGGATCTGTTCCGGGGATTGCCGGTGGAAGGGGACACGCCGGTGAGGATGAAGCCGGGTTGGATTGAGCCGGAGGCTGGACCGTTGCCCCTGCGATTCCTGCCGCGACCCGCGGTGGCGCGCTATCAGGAATGGGTGAAGGAAGAGGGGATTGGATCGGCTGCGATGAATTTTGATCCGGATCTGCCGGTGGTGATGGGTGAGGCGACGCCGGTCCCCTTGGAGGTCCTGGATCATCCGGGAACGGCATCGGGCCGGTTGCGGGTGCAGGTGCCGGAGGGTTGGAAGGTGACGCCGGAGATGTTGGAGGTGGGAGGCGCGGCAAGGCGTCCGACCTATTTCCGGATCCTGCAGGTGGAAGCTCCGGCCGGAGCGCGCGAGGGCGAGATGACGGCAACCGGCAAGGTGGGGGAAGCGGTGGTAACGGCCCGGGTCCGATTGCATGTGGTGCCCCGGGGAAGGATCCGGAAGGGGACGGCACTTCCGTGGAATGCGGATCCGTCAGATCCCGAGTGGGCAGCGCTGGAGCGATACCTGGTGCCGCACGGGAACACATGGCAGGGGACGGTGACGAACGCCTCGGACGTCTCGGCGGAATTCCGGACCCGGCATGACGGGGAGCAGTTGTGGGTGGAAGTGCGGGTGCGGGATGACGTGGTGGTCTCGAACATCGAGGCCGATGACATCCGGGGACATTGGCGGAGTGATTCGGTGGAATTGTGCATCGATCCGCAGGTGGGAGCCGAGCACACGCTCGGGACGTTCAAGGTGGGGATCTTTCCATTCGACCGTGCTGGACGGGTGCGCGGGGCGCGGGATGCGGATCGGACGCCGGGCGTGGTGGAGCGGACGGCGCCGGGAATGGCGATGGTTTCGGCGCGATTGCCGGAGGGTTATCTGGTGAGGGCACGGATTCCATGGCGGGTGATCGGTGGCGCGGTGGCGTTGGGGGGACGGGTGGGTTTCAACGTGTTGGTGTATGACGGGGACAAGGCGGATGCGGCGCCGGGGGAGAACATCAATCGTTCGCGACTGGCCTGGGCGCCGAGGTCGGGGGTACAGGGGCGACCGGAGGACTGGGGACGGATGGATGTGGAATGGTGAAACCGGAAGGGGGCCACGAGGGTGGACAAGCGCTGACGGTACGAATCAACAATCAGGAAAAGGAGACAACATGCAGGCAGCGCACGAGATCGAGTACGAGATCCACGGGGACGACATGCAGTTTGTGGAAGTGATCCTGGATCCGATGGAGGCGGTGGTGGCTGAGGCGGGATCGATCATGTACATGGAAGATGGTGTGGAGATGGAGGCCATCTTCGGGGACGGGTCGCAGCAGAGCGCGGGTTTGATGGGGATGCTGACGGGCGGGGTGAAGCGGTTGCTGACGGGAGAGAGCCTGTTCATGACCCTTTTCCACAACCGGTCGGTGCGTCGGGTGAAAGCGGCGTTCGCAGCGCCTTACCCGGGCAAGATCATCCCGATCCACCTTCGGGATCTGGGAGGTGAAGTGATCGCCCAAAAGGACTCGTTCCTGTGCGCGGCCAAGGGTGTCTCGGTGGGGATCGCCTTCAATCGCAAGATCGGGACCGGCCTGTTCGGTGGTGAAGGCTTCATCATGCAGAAGTTGACCGGTGATGGGTGGGCATTTGTGCATGCCGGCGGAACCTTGATGCAGCGGGATCTGTTGCCGGGCGAGACGTTGCGGGTGGACACCGGATGCGTGGTGGCCTTCACACGGGGGGTCGACTTCGACATCCAATTCGTTGGCAAGATCAGGTCTGCATTGTTCGGTGGGGAAGGTCTGTTCTTCGCCACACTCCGCGGCCCGGGCAGGGTCTGGCTGCAGTCGCTGCCTTTCAGTCGGTTGGCGGACCGGATTGTGGCGGCGGCTCCGTCCGCTGGTGGGGCCCGCCGGGGGGAAGGATCGTTGCTGGGCGGGTTGCTGGACGGGGACAACAGCTAAGGGGGTGGGGGGAGAACGGGAC
>CAZDYB010000258.1:0-6524 GCA_964509045.1 uncultured Akkermansia sp. | reverse complement strand
TCGGCACATGGGGGTGCGACACCTCGCAATCGTAATCGCACTCGGGACCCGGGACTCGGGACACGGTGCCTCCGGAAGTTGTTGGCGTGTCCCCATTGGGCCTGGGTTTACGGATTGAACCGGGGCCGGGGGTCGGAGCAGGGTGCGTTCGTGAACTCCCGGAAGATTCCAGAGTCATCGGTGCATCGGGGTGTGGTGTGGGTTGATGGCGATGGGTGTCGATCCGGACGGGGTTCACGCGAACCCAAAGGATTCATGCGGATCCTTCAACTGCTCCTGATCCTGGTGGGTGCGTGGGGTGCGGTGGCGCAGACGCCCGGACGACAGATTCCCGAGGCTCTGCTTCCGTGGGAGGATTGGGCGACGTGGAACGATGTTCATCGGTTCTGCCCGACGCCGTTCTCGGATCCGACGAAGCATCGGTGCGAGTGGCCATCGCAACTGACGTTGCGGGTGGACAAGGCGGGTGGGGAGATGGGGATGCAGGTGCGGGTGTTCGGGGCGACCTGGCTGCGATTGCCGGGCGGGCCTGGGGTGTGGCCGGTGACGGTGCGGGTGAATGGTGTGGCGGTGCCGGTGCTGGAGCATGGGGGTGGACCGGCGATCCGGCTGGAGGCGGGAGTCCATGTGGTGGAGGGGGCTTATCGGTGGGCTGAAATGCCGCAACGGATGGCGGTGCCGTCGTCGATCGGAGTGTTGAGCCTGACGGTGGAAGGGACGTTGGTGGAGACGCCGGCGTGGGATGCGGAGGGATGGTTGTGGTTCAAGCGGGACGGATTGGCGGAGACCGGGGACAAGAATTTCCTGTCGGTGAAGCTCCACCTGTTGCTGGAAGACGGCATTCCGCTGTGGTTGCGGGCGGAGCTGGAACTGACGGTGGCCGGGAAGAGTCGCGAGGAGGATATTGGAAGTTTCCTGCCGGACGGATGGAAGTTGTCGTCGGTGGAGAGCCCGATCCCGGTGGCGGTGGATGATGAAGGTCGGATGAAGGCGCAGGTGCGGGCTGGTCGCTGGACGATCCGGGCGCATGGGTTCCGGTTGGACAACCCCACGGAGTTTCGGTTTGGGGAGGGGAAACGGCCGGCGGCGACGGAGGCCCTGGTGGGATTCCGGGCGCGTCCGGAGTTGCGGGTGGTGGAGATCCTGGGAGCGCCGTCGGTGGATGTGTCGCAGACGACGTTTCCGGAGCCGTGGAAGGAGTTGCCGGTGTATCGGTGGGACACGTCGGGGGTTTTCCGGATGGAAGAGCGGATGCGGGGGATGGGAGACCAGAAGCCGGCGGGGTTGACGATTGGCCGGGAGTGGTGGCTGGACGAGGACGGGCGGGGATTGACGTATCGGGACCGGGTGACGGGATTGATGCAGCAGGTGTGGCGGATGGATGTGGCGGCGGGGCAGGAGTTGGGATCGGTGCGGAGCGGGGGACAGGGGCAATTGATCACGCGGAATCCGCAGAACGGGGCGCCTGGGGTGGAGGTCCGGACGCGCAACCTGGATCTGGAAGCGACGGGTCGGATGCCTTGGATGAAGGAGTTTCCGGCGACGGGTTGGCGTTCGGATGCGGAGTCCCTGAAGGTGACCCTGAACCTGCCGCCGGGGTGGAGGTTGTTCGCGTTGTTTGGATCGGACTGGGTCCGTGGGGATTGGCTGACGGCGTGGACGTTGCTGGACCTGTTCCTCCTGCTGATCTTTTCGCTGGCGGTGTACCGGATGTGGAGTCTGCCGGCGGCGTTGCTGGCGTTTGTGGCCTTTGGGCTTTCGTATCATGAAGCGGGGGCGCCGCGATTCCTGTGGTTGCTGGTGTTGATTCCCCTGGCCCTGGAGCGGGTGGTGCCGGCGGGTTGGGGGCGGCGCTGGGTTGCGGTGGGCAAATGGACGGCGGTGGGTTTGCTGGTGCTGTTCCTGGTTCCGTTTGTCGGGGTGCAGGTACAGCAGGCGATCTATCCCCAACTGGAGTTGGTGCGGGTGCCGCGGGGACTGTTTTCGTCGGCGCGCGGAGTTCCGGACCAGGCACCGGCACCGACCCAATACGGTACGGTGCCGGCAGCGGTCGCGGAGGTGGAGAGGGATTCGCAGGTGCCCGCGCAGATGCGGGCGCGGTATGGGTTGTCGGGGCCGTCCTTCAAATCGGGGGGGAACCTCTTGTATGACGCGCAGGCCCGGATCCAGACGGGGCCTGGGGTTCCGGAATGGTCCTGGCGGGCGGTGAGTTTCGGATGGAATGGACCGGTGCAGGCGGCGCAGGAGGTGCGGCCGGTGCTGATCCCGCTGGGGTTGGAGCGGATCCTGACGGTGTTGCGGGTGGGATTGGTGTTGGGATTGGGAGCGTTGCTGTTGCGACCGCGATCGGGGTTGGAGGCTGGGCGTGGGGGCGTGGTGGGAGGCGGCGGGGTGAAGGCGGCGATGGCGTTGGGACTGGGTCTGATGTTGATCCAGCCGGGTGGGGTGCGAGGGGCCGATGGGGGCGGGATTCCGGATACGGCGTTGTTGGAGAAGTTGAGGGAACGGTTGTTGGCGGTGCCGGATGCGTTTCCGAATGCGGCGGACATTCCGTTGGTGGAGCTGGCCTTGACGGGGAGCCGGTTGGTGATGGAGGTGGAGGTCCATGCGGGGGTGCGGACGGCGGTGCCGATGCCGGGACGATTGCCGGCGTGGTCGCCGGTGAAGGTGACGGTGGATGGGGAACCGGGCCCGGGGTTGCGCCGGGACGATGGCTACCTGTGGGTGCTGTTGGATGCGGGGGTGCATCGGGTGCGGGTGGAGGGATTGCTGGCGAATGCGGCGGAGTGGGAATGGACGTTCCTGTTGCGACCGCGCCGGGTGCGGATCGAGGCGCCCGACTGGACGGTGAGCGGGGTGCGCGGGGATGGGGTGCCGGAAGCCCAGGTATTCTTTGCGCCGCGACAGCGGAGTGTGGCGGGACAGGCGAGTTATGAACGGCAGGAGGTCCAGACGGTGGCGCGGGTGGATCGCCGGATCGAGATGGGGTTGGTGTGGCAGGTTCGGACGGAGGTGACCCGGTTGTCACCTTTGGGCAAGGCACTGGCGTTGCGGTTGCCGCTGTTGCCGGGGGAGAACGTGTTGTCGGCGGGTGCGTTGGTGGGTGACGGATTCATCGAGGTCCGGCTGGGGGCACAGGAATCGTCCTTTGCGTGGGACAGCGGGATGACCCCGACGAACCAGGTCCGGTTTGGAACCCGGGTGGGGGATGCCTGGGTGGAACGCTGGCAATTGGTGGCGTCGCCGGTGTGGAACGTGGGGATTGCGGGGTTGGTTCCGCTGTTTGAGCCGGGGAATCCGGATCTGGTGCCGGTGTGGCAACCGTGGCCGGGCGAATCGACGACGTTGGAGATCAGTCGGCCGGAGGCGTTGGCGGGAGCGACGATGACGGTGAGCCGGGCGGTGCATGAGATCCGGTTGGGACGACGTCAACGGACTTCGCGGCTGGAGCTCTCGCTCCGATGCAGCCTGGGTGAGGATTTCCTGATGGAATTGCCGGCTGACGCGGAGGTGACGTCCCTGATGCACAACTCGCAGGCCATCCCGGTGCGGAAAGACGGACAGAAGCTCATCATCCCGGTGCGGCCCGGGGAGCAGACGGTGGTGATTGAATGGAAGGTGAACGTGGAACTGGGGCTGTCGGCGTCGGCGGGTGAAGTCCGGTTGCCGGTGGACAGCGCGAACATCCAGACGGTGATCCATGTGCCGGAGGATCGGTGGGTCCTGTGGGCTGGGGGACCGCGTCGGGGACCGGCGGTGCGGTTCTGGGGGATCCTGGCGTGTTCGTTGTTGGCGGCGCTGGTGCTGGGGTGGTTGAAGGGATCTCCGTTGCGGATTGCGGAGTGGATGTTGCTGGTGATCGGGTTGACGCAGGTGCCGTTGCCGGCGGGGATGGCGGTGGTGGGCTGGCTCTTCCTGCTGGCGTGGCGCGGCCGGGTGTCGTTCCAGCAATTGGGCGATGTTTCCTACAACGTCCTGCAGGTGTTGATCGTGGGGATCACAGCGATCGCGCTGGGGATCCTGGTGTTCGCGGTGGGAGCGGGACTGCTGGGGGATCCGAAGATGTTCATCATCGGGAACGGGTCCACGCAGACGGTGTTGCGGTGGTATCAGGACCGGTCGGGCGGACTGCTGCCGCAGCCGGGATG
The DNA here is from genome assembly GCA_964509045.1 of uncultured Akkermansia sp. Classification (GTDB taxonomy): domain Bacteria; phylum Verrucomicrobiota; class Verrucomicrobiia; order Limisphaerales; family UBA9464; genus UBA6176. Next base: position 2,376 of record CAZDYB010000258.1, on the reverse strand, counting down.
TGGGTCGATCTCGATCTGGTGGTATCGATTCCTGATGTTGCTGTGGGCGCTGTGGCTGGCGGCCGCGCTGATCCGGTGGCTGCGGAAGGGATGGGAGAATTTCACGGTGGGGGGTTGGCTGCGGCGCGGGGATCGGGCGCGCTCGGGGCCGCCGCCACTGCCTTCGGTGGTGCCGGTTCCGACTTCGGCAACCCCTGTGGTACCACCCCCGTTGCCGGGGTCGGAGGCGTGAAGGGATTGGCCCGGGTCACCACCACTTGAAGTTGGGATCGGGTTTGGGATCGGAGAGCCAGTTCGGGGTTTCCTTGGGGAACTCGAAGAACTCCACGTGACCGTCGCCGAACAGCATGTTGTAACGGGAACGACCCCGGTAATTGTGCCAGACGGAGCGGTTGTCCATCACGCTGCGGTTGGCGTGCCAGTGCCAGTCGCCCTGGATGATCTTGTTGGCGGGGCTGCGGGCGACTTCGCTGGACTTGATGGGGGTGGCTTCGTAGGTGCCGCGCGGGGCCTTGAGATCGCCGGCGACATGGCGGACGCGGAAGGAGTCGTGTTGGAACTGGACGAGGTAGCTGTTGCCGTAGTCGGTGAAGCAATGCTTGGCCTGATATTCCTCGTCGCCCTTGTCGGAGGGGCAACGGAAGAGTTCAACCGCGGGAGCGTAGCGGTTGAGGGGGCGATTGGTGGCCTCGATGGAAACCCCGAAGGAGAGGGCTACGCCGGCATCCAGTCGATAGGTCCCCCGTTTGCCGCCGCCGGCGCCCCAGCCCCACTGGGTGGGATAGGAATCCGCGTAGTCATCGGTGTACATGTGGTAGGCGATGCCGATCTGGCGTTGATTGCTGGCGCAGCGGATCTGCTGGGCCTTGGCCTTGGCGCGTCCCATGGCGGGGAGGAGCATGGATGCGAGGATGGCGATGATGGCAATGACGACGAGGAGTTCGATGAGGGTGAAGGCAACGGGTGAAGCCGGTGGGTGGTGAAGGCGTTTCATCGCATGGATCGGTTTATCGGGGTTGGGGATGACGGGCAAGGGAGAGGTGGGGATGGAGATGGGGGTATTCGGAGGGCTTGGCATCCGGGGTGCCTTGTGATGGATTTCAGGACATGCACCTGATCCGCAGTCTGGCATGGGGACCCCTGGCTTTTGCGGGGTTGGCGAGTGTGACGGGGCGGGCGCAGGGATTGTTGACGGATCTGGGGGTGACGACATTGCAGGCGCGGTACGGGAGTTCGTTGGCGACGGGGAGTTCGGTGGTGGGATGGCAGACCGAAGCGGGAGATCCGTTCTGGCCGAACCTGGGGAACACCTCGTTGTTTCCGCTGGCGCCGGGCCGTCCGTATCAGGTGGTGAACACGGGGGTGAATCCGGTGACGACATCGTCGGGGCATGCGACGGGGGTGGCGGAGCATTGGTTCGGGACGAGTTATGGGGTATCGCCGGGACTGGGGGGAGTGGTGGCGATGGGGGCTTCGGATTTCGTCAACACATTCGGGTTGAACGCGGGTGGGTATGAGATTTCGCCCGGGTTGTTTGTTGTGGCGGCGCCGTTCATCTCTCCGACGGCACCGTTGTGGCAGTCGGGGTTGGCGGGGTTGGCGGAGCGGTCGTTGGGGGTGCCGCAGGTGATCAACGCGAGTTGGGTTGGAACCAGTCAGAATGCGGTGCGGGACGTGGATGTGTTGCGTCGGGCGGATTACCTGGTGGATCGGGATGGCATCACGATCGTGGCTGGGGTGGGCAATGCGGCGGGGGCACCGCCGCAGTTGCTGGGGCAGGCGTACAACGTGATTGCGGTGGGCCTGCCGATATCGGCTTCGAGCGATGGGACATCGTATCTGGACGGGGCGGGACGGGTGGTGGTGGACATCGTGGCACCGTCGACGATCACGAGTGCGGCGACGCCGATGGTGACTGGGGCGGCGACGATGTTGATTGATGTGGCGAACAAGACGCCGGCGTTGGCGAACGGGAATGATCCGAGGGTGGTGCGGTCGGTATTGATGACGGGAGCGGACAAGGCGGCGGAGTGGACGGTGCCGGTGACGATGACGGTATTGGGTCAGACGGTGACGCAACCGTTGGATCTGAAGTTGGGGGCGGGCGAGTTGCAGGTGGACATGGCGTACGAGTTGATGTTGTCGGGAGAGATGACGCCGAATGTGCCGCGATCGGTGCAGGGGTGGGATCTGGGGATGACGGGGGTGGGGATGACCTATTACCTGGTGGACAATTCGGCGCCGGGAGGGGAGATGACGGTGACATTGGCGTGGAACCGGGTGACGGGGGATCCGAACGATCTGACACGGTTTGCGGCATCGAATTTCACGGAGCCGACGGGAGACAATCTTTTGACGGCGAGTGGGTTGGCAAAC
>CAZDYB010000257.1:3268-6545 GCA_964509045.1 uncultured Akkermansia sp. | reverse complement strand
CTGCCTCACCCGTGCCGGTCACGACGTCCATTTCCTCCTCAGGTCCGACCTCGCCGCCGTCCGTGCCAACGGCGTTCAGGTGCGCAGTCCCGACGGCGATTTCACCGTGCATCCGCACACCGCCGCCACCCCGGCCGAAATCGGGATCGCGGATCTGGTCGTGATCGGTCTCAAGACCACCGCCAACCCGGAGTTCCCCCGACTCCTGCCGCCGTTGGTCGGCCCGCATTCCGCCGTGCTCACCCTCCAGAACGGACTCGGTAATGAAGAAGCCTTGGCTCGGTTGTTCCCACCCGACCAGATCCTCGGCGGCCTTTGCTTCGTCTGCATCAATCGCACCGGCCCCGGCCAGATCGAACACATCGCCCATGGCCGCATCGTCCTCGGCGAGTTCAACCGCCCTCCCCTTCCCCGCACCGAACGGATCGCCGACGCATTCCGACAGGGTGGTGTCCCCTGCGAAGTCACCCCGGACCTCGACCTCGCGCATTGGCAAAAGCTGGTCTGGAACGTTCCCTTCAATGGACTCGGCGTCGCCTCCGCCGCCGGAATCGAGACCCTCACTTCCCCAACCGTTCCTCCAGGCATGATCCTCTCCCCATGCCTGACTTCAGACCAACTCCTGGCCGATCCCCTCTGGTTGCTGCAGGTCCGTGGCCTGATGGATGAAATCATCGCCGTCGCCCAGGCCCATGGCCTGCCCATCCCCGCCGACTACGCCCAGTTCCAGATCGATCGCACCCGCGAGATGGGCCCTTACCGTGCCTCCACCCTCATCGACTTCGAAGAGGAACGTCCGCTCGAAATCGAAAGCCTCTTCATCGCACCCCTGCGGGAAGCCGTCCGTCTCGGCGTTCCCACCCCCCACCTCCGCGCCCTGTGCCGCGTCCTCGTCCAACTCGCCGCCTCCCGCCATCAGATCGTTCCCATGCCGGACTGATTCCAGTGCCAGCCGCCTTTCCGGTTCCCCTTCTTGCCGCCCGAACGGGCCCATGCGACAACATCCCAGCCACCTATGAATCGCCGCGAATTCGTCTCCTCCCTCACCGCCGCCGGCGCCGTCACCCTCGCCGGAGTCTCCACCGCCCAGTCGGCCGTTCCCGCCCGACTCGATTCCAAGGGGCAGAAGATCCGGCTCGGCATCGACAATTTCGCAGTCCGTGCCTTCGGTTGGAAGGGACGGGAATTGGTCGACTACGCCGCCCAACTCAGACTCGACACCCTTTTCATCACCGACCTGCCCGCCCTCGGAACTCTCTCGGAAGACGGCTGCCGCGAACTCCGCCAGTACGCCACCGACAAGGGGATCAGCATCCTGCTCGGCTCCTGGAGCATTTGTCCCTCCTCCAAAACCTTCAAAAAGGACTGGGGCACCGCCGAGGAACACCTCGCCCTCGGACTCAAACTCAGTCGCGCCCTCGGCTCCCCCGCCTTCCGCGTCGTCCTCGGCGCCCGTGAAGATCGTCGCACCCCAGGCGGCATCACCGCCCGCATCGCCGACACCGTCAAGGTCCTGCACTCCCAGAAGACCCTGGCCAACGACCTGAATGTGAAGGTCGCCATCGAAAACCATGCCGGCGACATGACCGCCACCGAACTGGCTGGTCTGGTCAGGGACGCCGGTCCGGATTGGGTCGGCGTCAACATGGACTGCGGCAACGCCGTGTGGACCCTCGAAGATCCCCTCGAATCCCTCAGCATCCTCGGTCCCTACACCCTCACCACCAGCCTTCGCGATTCCGCCATCTGGGAGACTCCAAAGGGTTGCAAGGTCCAGTGGACCGCCTTCGGTGAGGGCGGATGCATCGATTGGGTCCGCTACTTCGAACTGTTCGCCCGCCTCTGCCCCGGCGTCGCCGTCAACGTCGAGACCATCGGCGGGTTCCAGGCCGAATTCCCCTATCTCGAACCCGCTTTCTGGGAGGCCTTCCCCAACAAACCCGCCGCCGAATTCGCCCGGTTCCTCGCCGTCGCAAAACGGGGCAAGCCGGTGGAAAGCTTCGATGCCAACAATCGCGAGAAGCAAAAGGGGGAACTCGAACGATCCCTCACGTACCTTCGCGACGTGATCGGACTGGGCGTCCGTTCCTGAAGCTCCGTCGGAAACCCAGTCCTGTTCCCCGTGCACCGGGCCTGATCAACCCGGATCAGAAGCTCAAAGCGTTGGTACGCCAACGCTCGGTCACCGCCCAGAAGTTCAGCGGCGCGATCGATTTGCCATGCTTGAGGTAACGCGTGCTGCCGTCGGCAAAGGAATAGTTCGAACCACCACCCAGCCCACCCGACGGAGTCCGCGCCGCCGTGTTGTGGACGCTGTGGTTCAACACCTCGATGTCGTTCCCCAACTGACCCTCCAGGAAATCCATGAAGTAGTGCTCCACCGCATAGAGCTTCTCGCCATAGACGATCGTGTCCGACGGCTCCCGGATGACCGATTCATTGATCGTCCTCCCCACGATCGAGTTCATGTTGAACTCGGCCCCCATCGTCTCGGCAAACTGATCGTTCCAGCCATTGATGATATAGGTCCGCGGCGCGGCATCCCCGAGGATGTTGGTCTGGCGCTCGGCCGTGAGCGGACGGTTCTTGCCGTCAGGACCGATGTCCGAAGGGCACACCAGGATCCGGACCTCCTGGAAGTTGGGACGCAGGCGCTCGCACCAACGAGGGGCCATCGACCGTTCGGGATAGTTCCCGCCGAAATCGGCAAGATACACCGCCGTGGCCACGCCCAGTTGCCGCATGTTGTTCACGCAACTGATGCGTCGGGCAGACTCCTTGGCCTTGCCCAGGCTCGGCAATAGCATGCCGGCCAGAATCGCGATGATCGCAATCACCACCAACAACTCGATCAGGGTGAATCCATCACGGCCGTACCCTGCCTCACCACCCGTTTCCATTCGACTCATCCAGTTCCCTTTCTCAATCGGTTTCACGTTCAATCCAAGGACCAGACCCATGCCTTGCCTGCATCGCCCGATCCTCCTTCCACATCCACCCCGACTCCCGTCGAATCCCTTTCAGGAACCCGCCGTCACCGCGCAAAACGCATGAACCGCAATCTCTGGATCCTTCTCGGCGCCCTGCTGCTGGCCTTCGGGGTGTACGCAACGCGGTTCACCGACTGGACCTCCCCACCCTCCATTCACATCGAAGTCTCCACCCGCCCCAGTGGTCGCGCAACCGTCGATGCCGCCGTTCTCCCCACCCTTTTCCTCCTCGACCGCGAGTACCCCATCCAGTCCCTCGTCGTCATCGCCGTCAGCAATGTGCCCCC
>CAZDYB010000257.1:0-3168 GCA_964509045.1 uncultured Akkermansia sp. | reverse complement strand
ACCGCGAGTACCCCATCCAGTCCCTCGTCGTCATCGCCGTCAGCAATGTGCCCCCATCACGCCTGGGAAAACCGGTCTGGCTCCTCACCGCCCAGGGCAGTCCCAATCCCGTCCGCGGCTTTGCCTACGGCGAACCGATCAAGGGCCTCAAGACCGTCATGGAACCCTCCGAACTCCTGCCCGGTGCCACCTACCGCATCGAACTCAAGGCCGGCAGGAATCGCGGAGTCCGAGAATTCAAGGCGATCGCTCCGGTTCCCCTCCCGGAACCCGCCTTCTGATCCACGTTCCCCGCACTCCCCACCGGGATCGATCCACCGGTCCACCCCGGGTTGCTTCTCTGGAATTCAGTGTTGGAATTCCAGTGGTGATCCGCACGCTTCCCAGCAACATCGTCCCCGCGCTTCAACTCCGTTTCCCAAGACACTGATATGAGCATCATGAACTTCATCCGCTCCCAACTCCTGGAGATCATCCAGTGGGAGGACGATTCCCGCGACACCCTGTCCTGGCGTTTTCCCGATGAGGACAAGGAGATCAAGAACGGCGCCCAACTCATCGTCCGCGAATCCCAGGTCGCCCAGTTCGTTCACCTCGGCCGGTACGCCGACACCTTCGCCCCGGGCAAACACACCCTCACTACCGAGAACATTCCCGTCCTCAGCCGCATCATGGGCTGGAAATACGGCTTCGTATCCCCCTTCAAATGCGATGTCTATTTCGTCACCACCCGCCTGTTCACCGGCAACAAATGGGGCACCTCCAATCCCGTGATGCTCCGGGACCCCGACTTCGGCGTCGTCCGCGCCCGCGCATTCGGCACGTACGACTTCAAGGTCGTTGATCCCCAGACCTTCCTCCGCGAGGTGGCCGGTACCGACCACCATTTCCGTCTCGACGAATTCCACGACACCATGCGGTCGCGCTTGGTCAGCGCCTTCACCGAAGCCCTCGGCGCCAGCAAGATCCCCGTGCTCGACCTCGCCGCACGCTATTCCGAGGTCGGTGGCGCCCTCCTGCCCGTCCTCAATCCCCTGCTCCTCTCCAAATACGGTCTCGAACTCAGCAGCTTCGTCATCGAAAACGTCTCCGTCCCCCCCGAGGTGGAAACAGCCATCGACAAACGCTCGTCCATGGCCGCCATCGGCAACCTCAATGACTACGTGAAACTCCAGATGGCCGAGAGCCTCGGCAAAGGCGAGGGCGGCGGCGGTCCCGGCGGCCAGATGGCCCAGTTCGCCATGGGCATGGCCATGGCCGGCCAGATGTTCAATCAGGCCGGCGGCATCCTCGGTCAGGCCACCGCACCCGCCGCAGGTGCCCCTCCCCAGACGCCGCCCGGCGCCGCTCCCACCGTTCCCGGCCTCCCGGAACTCCTCAGCCCATCCGATGCCGCCCAGGCCCTCGGAGTCAGTGAACCCGATGTCCTCCAGGCGCTCACCGACGGCAGTCTCAAGGGCAAGAAGATCGGAAGCACCTGGCGCATCACCCGCCAGGCCCTCGAGGATTTCCTCAATTCCTGACCCCACTCGACAACCGGCCCTGGCCCATGGATGCGGGCCCGGGCCAGGTTGACCCTTGATTCCCAAATGCTCATCGCCGGATGAATCCCGATCCCCAGCCGCCCCCCATCCCACCGGTGCTGTCCATCGCCCGACCACCCTCCCCAAACCCCGACGCGCCCGCCGGCCCCGATCCGGCCGAGGCTCAGGCCCGCAACAAGTTCTCCTGTCCGGCCTGCGGCGCCGAAGCCACCTGGAATCCCGCCAAGAAGGCCCTCATCTGCGGCTATTGCGGTACCGAAGCCCCCGCCGAACTCGAAACCACCCCGTCCGGCGATCACCAGATCCGCGAAAACGATCTGTCCGCCGCCCTCCGCAGCATTCCCGAGGATCAACGCGGGTGGAAAGCCGCCAAGACCCAGGTTCGCTGCCAGCATTGCAACGCCATCTCCGTCTTCAATCCCGAGAAGGTCGGTCAACGCTGCGATTTCTGCGGTGCCTCCGCCCTGGTTCCCTATGAGGAGGTCAAGGAATCCTTCCGCCCCGAAAGTCTCCTCCCCAAACAGATCAGCGAAACCCAGGTGCGCGACGCCGTCCGGCTCTGGTACAAGTCCCGGTGGTTCGCCCCCTCCAGCCTCGGGGCCAAAGCCCTCACCGACACCGTCCATGGCGTCTATGTGCCGTACTGGACCTTCGATGCCCACGCCTCAGCCCACTGGACCGCCCAAAGCGGTTACCACTATTACGTCACCGAGCATTACACCGATGCCCAGGGCAATCGCGCCTCCCGTCGGGTCCAGAAAACCCGGTGGGAACCGTCCGCCGGTTCCCTGACCCACTTCTTCGATGACGAACTCGTCGCCGCCACCCGCGGCGTGCAACCGGATCTCCTCCGCAAGGTCGAACCGTTCCCCACCTCCAAGCTCGTCCCCTATGACCCCGGTTTCCTCGCCGGCTGGACCGTCGAACGCTACCAGATCGATCTCATCGCCGCCGCCCAGCACGCCCGCGAAGCCATGACCGCCAAAACCCGGCAACTCTGCGCCGCCCAGGTCCCCGGCGATACCCATCGCAACCTCCAGGTCTCCATCCACTGGTCCCGCCAGACCTTCAAACACATCCTCGTCCCCATCTGGCTCCTCACCTACAATTACCACCGCAAATCCTATCAGGTGGTCGTCAACGGCTACACCGGCGTCGTCGCCGGCAAACGCCCCTACTCCTTCTGGAAGATCACCTTCCTAGTCCTAGCCATCCTCGCCGCCATCGGCCTCCTCGCCCTGTTCGCCAACGGGTCTCCCCGTTGATCGCACCCCACACCCCATCCGGATCCAGATCCCCACTGTCCCTCTGCCAAATCGCTCGACGGCCCGACACGGCACGCGGTCCATGACCTGAACGGTCGGGCCGTCAGCGGACATGACGTGCGGATCGGACCTCCCTGCCAATTCGGAACCGCGGAGATCGGCAACCGGAGTCCCGCCGGATTCCCCGGCAATGACCCGTTCCTGGTCCGCCACTTCAGCGCGGTGATGGATGAGTTCCAACCCGTCGGCCGGGCGCTCACCGGGTCCGAGATCCATGCCCTCCATGCCGACGGCAAACCTCAGGTCCCTCCCCCCAGCCAACCCGTTGAAACCAGATCCTCTCCTCCACGGTCAACCCG
>CAZDYB010000256.1:0-6553 GCA_964509045.1 uncultured Akkermansia sp. | reverse complement strand
CTGAATTCCCGGTCCCCGTTGGGGACAACACTTCCGAAACGGTTGGCCGTCCACCAGGATCACAACTGACTCCGTGTGACGTTGCCGAGTTGCCAACCACTTCGGGATGCACCCTGTTTGAGGTGCTACCGGACGTCTCCAGTGTCCGTCCGGTCCGGCGGGGTACGCCTGCATTACGGTGCAGGTCATCAGGTGTTCATTCTTCCTCCACAGGATCGGGTGCGGTGGACGATTGCTGGTCCCTGCGCTTCTTGACTGCCTGCCGGAGGAGGAACTCGATCTGGCCGTTGACGGAGCGCATCTCTTCCTGGGCCCAGGACTCGATCTCGGACCAGAGTTTGGGGTCGATGCGCAGGAGGAACGGTTTGCGGGATTCGCCGGCCATCAGCGTGGTTCCTTGAAGTGGGCCAGGCGCCGGTTCAATTCGCTCAGGAACTGACGCGGGTTTGCCGGTGAGATGACGATGGTGTCGCTGGCCAGTTTGAGAACGACCGAGTTCGCCGGATCGGTCACATAGGCCTGGAATTTCCCGAGTCGTTTGCTGCGGAAGCGTCCGTGCATTGCGAACAGACCGTCATTGCCGAGCGTTTTCATGGCGCCTTCACAGGCCCGGGCATCCAACCCGGCGGACTGGATGGCGGCCAGGGGAATGCGGTTGGACCAGAAGCTGCGGTGCACGATGAGGGTGTCGCTGGTGAGTTCGAATCCGCGGATCATCCAGAATGAAGAGCCTGCCACGATGAGGAGGGCGACGGGAGCGACAAGCCAGAGCACCCGGCGTTCGTCGGGATTCCTGACCGGCAGGCTCCAGGGCAGGACCAGGGCAAAGACCAATCCGAACAAGGTCACGGCCCCGGTGATCAGCCAGATGCGTCGGCCCCACGGGGCGGCGTAGGTCCTGGTCGTCATGTTGGATCAATGGTAGAGCGTGCCGGTGTTGATGACCGGGCTGACCTCGGCTTCGCCGCAGAGCACGACGAGGAGGTTGCTCACCATGGAGGCCTTGCGTTCGTGATCGAACTCGATGACGTCCTTTTCCTTCAGTTCCTTGAGTGCCATCTCGACCATGCTGACCGCGCCGTGAACGATCTTGGTGCGGGCGGCGATGATGGCTTCGGCCTGTTGTCGGCGGAGCATGGCCTGGGCGATCTCGGGTGCGTAGGCGAGATGGGTGATGCGGGCTTCCTCGACCCGCACGCCGGCCTTTGAAAGGCGTTCCTGGAGCTCCTTTGTCAGGGCCATGTTCACCTCGTCGCCGCCGCCACGGAGCGTGAACTCATCTTCTTCACCCTGATCGTAGGCATAGGACGAGGCGAGGTGACGCACGGCGGATTCGCTCTGCACCTCGACATAGTTCTCGTAGTCGTCGACATCGAAGGCTGCCTGGGCGGTGTCCTCGACCTTCCACACGACGACGGCGGCGATCTCGATGGGGTTGCCGCGCTTTTCGTTCACCTTGAGTTGTTTGCCGTTCAGGTTGCGCATGCGCAGGGAGATCTTGCTGCGCTTTGAATAGAAGGGGTTGACCCAGTGAAAGCCACTGCGCCGGGCGGTTCCCTTGTAGGCGCCGAAAAGGATCAACACCCGGGATTCGTTGGGTTGCAGGCTGAAGAAGCCACCCCATGAAATGAAGGAAGCCAGCAGCAGGAGGAGGCCTGCGACGAGCTGGAGGACGAAGGGTTCGGATCGATTGCCCTGGATGATCGCGCGGATGATGAGCGTGATGCCGCCTGCCTTGATCAGGAGGGTGAAGAGGAGCATGGGCCAACCGGAGAGGGTGGAACCGGGACGTTCCTGGTTGGAGAAGCCGGAGGGATCAGCATGCATGGGAATGGAGGAGAGAGTTGTTGAATTAGATATCTGTGTGATATCATGATGGAATCATCGTGTTGGTCAATGGTTTTTGGTGGTGCAGGGGATGGATCTGTGGGGGTGGGGATGGGGCATTGGGGTGCGGGTTGAGTTCCGCGTTCCCGGGGGAAGGAGCGTGTCATGGTCCTGGTTGAGCGGTCTTCCTTCTGTCACCGGGTCGGGCATAAGGTCTGTGTCATGCAACCGGATTCGGAGCTGCTGAAGGATGTGGGCTTGTTCCAGTTCCTGGACCAGGACGAACGGGCTGGCCTGGCGGAGCAGTTGGAGGTTGCCCATTTCAAGGCCGGCGAGCTGCTGTTCCAGATCGGTGAGCCGGGCGACGCCCTGTATGTCATCCGAAAGGGCGCCGTTGAGGCGTTCTTCAAGAACGACACCGGCGAGCGCATCACCCTGGACACGGTGGAGCGGGGCGGTTTCATCGGAGAGTTGTCCCTTCTGGATCGCGGTCCGCGGAGTGCGAGCGCGGTGGCGATCGAGGACACGGAAGCCTTGCGATTGGACCGACGGAACCTGGAGGAGTTTCTCCGGCGCCGGCCGCAGGCTGCCATGGACCTGTTGGCGGCGATGGGCAAGCGGATGCGTTATACGGCGGAACGCCTGCGTCACACGGCCACCCGCAACGCCAACGAGGAGGTGATGGACAATCGGACCCGGGTACAGAAATGCGCCGATTGGATCGCCGAGTTTGCCGGGAGCATCACCTTCCTGATGCTGCATGTGGCCTGGTTCGGGATCTGGCTGGTTCTGAATACGGTGAAGGTGCCGGGGATTCCGCAGTGGGATCCGTTCCCATTTGGTTTCCTGACCCTGACGGTTTCGCTGGAGGCGATCTTCCTGTCGGTATTTGTGCTCCTGAGCCAGAACCGACAGGCGGCGAAGGATCGGGTGCGGTCGGACATCGAGTATGACGTGAACCTGAAGGCGGAGTTGGAGATCCTGCATCTGCACGAGAAGATGGATCGCCTGACTTCCGACATGTTGAGGCACATGGAGGATCTGCATCGGGACACACGGATCCTCAAACAGGATCGTCACCGGACCAATGCGGTCGAGGAGCTGGGCGGCCGAGGGCAAGGCCAAGTCCTCGTTTCCGGAGGAAGAGGGGAGCGGGTCCGGGAGGAAGCGCGGAGACCTGAGCTCGGTTCGGACATCGGCACTGGATGAAGTCCTGGGACCTTGTCGGCTGCGGCAGGACGGGAGAGCGACGGTCGACAGGGTTGGGATCGAGGGGCTAACCTGCTGGGGAGTGGGTTCCATCCAGGGACTCCGGATGGGACCAGAGATGTTGGGAATCAGGAAACTTGTGGGGATGAGGCCGGCGAAGATCTGTGGCTGGCTTGGGATGTCATGGATGGCCTGGGCGACGGCGCAGGCGGCATCTGAACTTTGGCTGGATGTTTCGACGGCGCGCGTGGTGGACGGGCGGTTGACGATCCAATTCCAGTCGACGGATGGGGCGAGTGAGGAATTCCGGGTGGAGGTGACGGACCTGTTCCGGATACCCCTTGGATGGCGAACGGTTGAAGGGGCGATGGTCCAGGGAATTGGGGAAGGCATCCATGAGGTGACGGTTCCGGTGGCGGGATGGGATCAGCGTTTTCTGAGAGTGGTGAGCGAGGGACAGCCGCCGATGGGACCGGGTCCGATGATCAACGAGGTGATGACGGACAATGAAACCGCGCATGCATTGATTCCGGGGCGTTATTGGGACTGGATCGAGATCCACAACCCGCACGATGAACTGATCACGCTGACGGGGTATGGATTGAGCGATGATCCGGGCGGTGCGGTGCGCTGGGTTTTTCCGGAGGTCACGCTCCAGCCGGGATCGCATGTGGTGGTGTATGCGACGGAAGAAACGGATTCCGGGGTGGAAGGCTTGTTGACGACTGGATTCGGGTTGGCGGCTGGAGGTGAGACGCTGGTGTTGAGTGACCGGTTTGGGCGAGAGGTGGATCGGTTTGCGGTGCCGCCGCTGGGGGTGGATCAATCGGTGGGCCGGGTTCCGGATGGAGGTGAGGTATGGGGGCTGTTTGGGAAGGCGGGAGTGACGCCGGGGTGGAGCAATGGGGAGGGTTCGACGGGAGTGGTGGTGGAATCACCGCGATTCTCGGTATTGGGCGGGATTCATGCGGGAGCGGTGGAAGTGGAGATCGAGGGAGCGATGGCTGGGCATGAGATCCGGTACACGACGGATGGATCACCGGCGACGGCTTTGTCGCCGAGGCTGCTGGGACCGATCCGGGTGGAGGGCAGCCGGGTGTTGCGAGCGGTGGCGGTGGACGGGGCGGGCCGGCTGAGCCAGGAAGTGGTGCACAGCTATCTGATCGGGGTGGAGCATGGACTTCCGGTGGTATCGATTGCGGCGACGGGATCTAACTTTGATTTCGAGGATGGCTGGCTGACCGGAATGGGCAGCGGGGTATTGGGGGCGCAGGGCCAGGTCTTGGTGAACTTCCCGTTCGAGGCATCGAATGCGTGGCGCGACCGGGAACTGGCGATCCATGTGGAGATGTTCGAGCCGGATGGAACGGTGGGGTTGCGGCAGCATGCCGGCATGAAGGTCCATGGCGGCTGGGGGTCGCGGGGGTATCCGCAGAAGTCCTTCTCCCTGTATGCCCGGCGCAAGTATGGGTCGGGCTCGTTCCGACATGCGGTTTTCCCGGGATCCGACGTGGACCGATTCGAATCGCTGGTCCTGAGGAATTCGGGGAATGACAACCAGAGTTCGCATCAGACGGTGCCCCGTCCCCCGATCAGCCAGTTCGGGCCGACGGCATCCTGGGGCAGCTATTTCGTGCGGGGGAATTTCACGTTGTTGCGGGATGCGATGATGCAGCGGTTGCTGGGTGGGTTGGGTCTGGACGGGCAGGCCTATCGTCCGGCGGTGCTCTATGTGAACGGGCAGTACTGGGGCATCCACAACATCCGGGAGAAGCTCACCAGCCATCATGTCGAGGCGCATCATGAATTGCCGGAGGGATCGATTGATTTGATCGAGGGCTATGGCTCGGCCCGGGCCGGGACCGGGTCGGCCTATATCGCGATGCGGGATTATATCAATGGGAGGAACCTGACGACGGGAACGAACTACCAGCATGTGGCGGCGGCGTTGGTCGATGTGGACAACTTCATCGATTATCACCTGGCGGTTGCCTACTTCCAGAACTTCGACATAGGGAATGTGAAGAGCTGGCGGCCGCGGGTGGCGAGGGGGCGGTTTCGCTGGATGGTCTATGACCAGGACTATGGGTTCAACCTATGGCCGGCGGCGGTATATCCGGCGGCGATGGCCCGGGACTATGCGGACTATGGGAACATGTTCCGATTCATGACGGCGGGGACCGGGACGAGCACGGCCTGGCCGAATGGGGGTGGCCGGACGTTGTTGTTGCGACGGCTGCTGACCAACGGGCAGTTCCGGGAACAGTTCATCCGACGCTGTGCTGACCTGTTGAACACTTCATTCCGGGAGACGCGGGTCGAAGGGGTGATCCACGGGATGGCGTCGGTGATACGCCCGGAGATCCCGTCGCACCTGGAACGTTGGAGTTGGCCGGAGTTGGTGGAGCGTGGATACGGTGCGCCGCATCAGCAGGAACCGGTCCCGTTCACATCGGCTGTCTGGGAGGGGAACATTGCGGGCCTGGTGGAATTCGGGAATGCGCGACCGGGAGTGGTCCGGGCCCAGTGCATCTCGCATTTTTCGTTGTCCGGTGGATTGGGAACCATCGAGGTCCGGGTTGATCCACCGGGAGCCGGCCAGGTCCGGGTGAACACGATCGTTGCGGATGGCAGTCCCTGGACCGGGATCTATTTCGGGGCATATCCGACGACCTTGCGGCCGTTGGCGAAGCCGGGGCATCGGTTTGTGGGATGGACGACGCCGACGGGACCGGACGCGGCGGCGCGGTTGGACCGGGTGGTGGGCAACGGGGTGACGAATGGGTTCACCGCGCATTTCGAGGCGGAACCGGCCGGGGTGTTGCCGACCCAGCGATTGTGGATCACCGAGATCAACTATCACTCGGCGGAGGACCGGGACACCGGGGATTGGATCGAGATCCACAACCCGGGTGATCAGTCGGTGGACCTGGATGGCTGGACCTTGCGTGACCAGAGTGAGGACGGGGTTCTGATGTTTCCGGCCGGGGTTTTGCCGGCGGGTGGATATCGGGTGGTGTGCCGGAATCGGGCGCGATTCCAGGTGGCGCATCCCGGGGGACCGGACCCGATCGCCGAGATGCCATTTGGCCTGGACAATGGGGGGGATCGGTTGCGGTTGATGGATCCGATGGGGGTGAAGGTGGTGGACATCCGGTTTGATGATCGGAGTCCCTGGCCACAGGCGGCGGACGGCGGAGGCAGCACGCTTCAACTGGTGAGACCGGAGTTGGCGCATGGCGAGGCTGCGGCGTGGGGAGCGTCGGAGAAGCGGGGTGGAACTCCGGGAGCGCCGTGAGGGGTTGTCCGTGAGGGGGAACAAGCCGCAGGAGAATCCAGACAACGCAAAGAGAGTGGGTTCTCGATGGGGTCCAATACTCCCCGCGGCGGCGCGGACTGGCGGTGGGACAGGGGCCCTTTCGAGTACGAGGGGTTGGGAACGCATGCCGGCGCGGCCGGCCTGAAGGGCCGGAGGATCAGAGCCCGGGGCTGAGGGAGTTCGACGACCGATGCCCCG
>CAZDYB010000255.1:0-6618 GCA_964509045.1 uncultured Akkermansia sp. | reverse complement strand
CCTCCCCGCGGGCATCACCCTGACCGCCACCTACGACGAATCCGTCTACGTCGAGAAAGCCGTCAACGAAGTCTGGGAAACCCTCCTCATCGCCTTCGTCCTCGTCGTCTTCATCATCTTCATCTTCCTGCGCAACCTCCGCGCCACCCTCATCCCGGCGGTCGCCATCCCGGTCTCCATCGTCTCCACCTTCGCCGTCCTGCTCGCCTTCGGCTACTCCATCAACATCCTGACCATGCTCGCCCTCGTCCTCGCCATTGGCGTGGTGGTCGACGATGCCATCGTTGTCCTCGAAGCCATTTACCGACACATCGAGGAAGGTCTCTCCCCGCTCGCCGCCGCCCACAAGGCCATGGAGGAAATCAGCGTCGCCATCATCGCCATCACCCTTTCCCTGGTCGCCGTCTTCCTCCCCCTCGCCTTCCAATCCGGTCAGACCGGTCGACTCTTCATCGAGTTCGCGGTGGCTGTCGCCGGTTCCGTCGTCATCTCCGCCATTGTCGCCCTCACCCTGTCTCCGGCCATGGCCGCCCGCATCCTCAAGCCCATCCGTCGCGAGGAACATGGCCGCCTCTACAACGCCCTCGAAGCCGTCTTCGACGGCATGAGCCGGTTCTACGCCCGACTCCTTGTCCCGTGCGTCCGGCTTGCCCATCGCGTGATCCACCCCATCTCCCGCCTCCCTGCCGTCCTCCGGGCCGGAGCCAGTTTCCTCTTCATCGGCGGTCTCCTCGCCACGTCCGTCATCCTTGTCGTTCCCCTCTTCAATGCCCTCGAAAAGGACTTCCTCCCTGAGGAGGACAAGGGCCGCCTGTTCTGTTTCATGGTGACCCCGAACGGATCCACCGCCGAGTTCACCGACCGCCAACTCCTCAAGATGGAGAAGTTCGTATCCGAAGTCCCTGAGATCATCGCCTACGCCGCCATTGTTGCTCCCGGATTCTCCGGTCCCGGCCAGGCCACCTCCGGCATCCTCTTCGCCACCCTCCGCGATGGCGAACGCCGCTCCGTCCAGCAAATCGTCAACGGCCCCGGTGGCCTCCGATCCAAATTCATCGGTCAGGTTGAAGGTGGCCTCGCCATTCCCAACATCCCCAAGGCCATCGGCCGCTCCTTCTCCGCCCCCTTCGAACTCGTCATCCAGAATCAGGATCTCGATTCCCTCAACTCCGCCGCTTCCGCCGTCGCCAACCAACTCCGGCAACTCAAGGATTCCCGCGGCTCCAACGTCCTCCAGAACGTCCGCGTCTCCTATGAGATCAACAAACCCGAACTCCGCATTTCCATCGACCGCCCACGCGCCGCCTCCCTCGGCGTCACCATCGAGGACATCTCCCGCACCCTGCAGATCCTCTTCGGCGGCCTCGACCTCTCCCGCATCAAGGTCGATGGCAAGGAATACCAGGTGATCGCCCAACTCGAGCGCAACTCACGCCTCACCCCGCAGGACCTCGACAAGATCTTCATCCGTTCCGGCTCCGGCCAACTCATCCAACTCTCCGGTCTCGTCACCCGCGAAACCGGCGCCGCTCCCAACGCCATCAATCACTACGGTCGTCTCCGCTCCGCCACCGTTTCCGGTTCGCCCCCGCCCGGCATCACCCTCGGCACCGTCGTCGGCCTCGCCGAGACCATGCTTGCCAATGATCTCCCCGCCGGCACCACCTACGCCTGGACCGGTGAAGCCCGTGATCTCCGCGACGCCAATACCGAGGTGTGGTGGGTGTTCGGCCTCGCCCTTGTCATCGTCTACATGACCCTCGCCGCCCAGTTCGAGAGCCTGGTCCATCCCTTCACCGTCATCCTCGCCGTCCCCCTCGCCCTCGTCGGTGCCTTCGGCACCCTTCTTCTCCTCCATACCCTCGGCTCGTCCGGCATCATCCCCCCCATCCCGTCCATGAACTGGAACCTCTTCTCCCAGGTCGGCGTCGTCCTCCTCCTCGGTCTCGTCACCAAGAACTCCATCCTGCTCGTCGAGTACGCCAACCAACAGGCCGCCAAGGGCGTCGACCCGGTTGAAGCCATGGTCCAGGCCGGTCTCGTCCGACTCCGACCCATCCTCATGACCGCATTGTCCACCGTCGCCGGCATCCTCCCCATCGCCATCGGCTTCGGTGCCGGTGCCGAATCCCGACGCCCACTTGGCATTGCGGTCGTCGGCGGCATGGTCACCTCCACCTTCCTCACCCTCTTCATCATTCCCGTCGTGTACGTCTGTTTTGCCAGCCTCCGACGCCACGCTCCCACGCCTTCAACCTCCCCGACTTCGTCTCCCTTTCCCGCCAACCCACTGAATACTGCCCCTGCCCACCCATGATCGTTGGCCAGACCAATGTCCGCTCCGCCCGTTTCGGCTCCGGCGCCTTCGACCAGATCGGTCGCGAACTCGGACGTTTCATTGTCACCACCATGGATGTCCCCTGGGAACTCGCCCGACATCGGCTCGGGGCCGATCCCACCGCGGTTCTCCGCGTCGAGTCCATGGAGATCGACACCCTCGACCGTCAGGTGGCCGCCGCCCCCGAATGCGATGCCGTCCTCGCCATCGGAGGCGGCCAGGCCATTGATCTCGGCAAGTATCTCGCCTGGAAACGCGGGATCCGTCTCGTCTCCGCCCCGTCCATCCTGAGTGTCGATGCCTTCGTTACCCCCGCCGCCGGCATCCGGCGCGGCCATCGGGTCGAATACATCGGGCAGACCAGCCCCGATCCCCTGGTCATCGATTACGACCTCATCCGGACCGCCCCTGCCGAACTCAACATCGCCGGCGTGGGTGATCTCCTGTCCATCCTGACCGCCTCTTTCGACTGGGAGCTCGCCGCCAAGGCTGGCCGCAGCGAATATCCCTTCAGACCCGAGGACATCGTGGCCGCCCGTCAGATCCTCACCGACACCTTCAACCAGGCCGATGCCATCCGCGCCTGCACCGACGATGGCCTGCGCGCCATCGTGGAGGGTTACATGCGGGTCAACACCCTGTGCCTGCCCGCCGGTCATTATCGGGTGGAGGAAGGCAGTGAACATTACCTCTTCTACGAACTGGAGGAACGCCTCGGCCGCTCCTTCATCCACGGCTGGATCGTCGGCCTCGGCGTCCGACTCCTGAGCCGGCTCCAGGAACATCGCCATGCCGATGCCATCCAATTCATGGAAGCCGTCGGACTCCGGCATCAACCCGCCGATCTCCAGATCTCCCGCGATCAACTCCGCGACTCCCTGCTCAACCTCCAGCCCTACGTCTTCTCCCGTCCCGACCTCTGGTACACCGTCATCCACGAACGCCCGATCACCCGCGCCTGGGTCGATGCCGCACTCGAAACCCTGCGCTTCTGATCCGGTGCACGCCTCTCATTTCGATCTGCTTACCCGGATCCTGCGCCTGGTCGCAGTGACGCTCCTGGCCATCGCCTGCTCCGGTTGCAGTCCCGGCCGTTTCCTCGCCGGTCGCCTTGCCGGCGCTCCCAACCGGTATCCCACTTGGTTCGCTCCTGAACCCCGCGTCTATCTCGGCTACCCGCCACGCATCACCGAGTCCCTGCCCATCGAGACGCTCGAAATCCTCCGCCAGACCTCCGACATCGGCGCCCGGATCGACGGTCAGCCGTCACCCGAATCCATCCCGATCCCGCCCAACCCGGCTTCCAGCGCCAAAGCCGCCCGACAACCCCTCACCCTCGCCTTCCGGATCGTTCCCCCGGCCGATTACCAGATCCGGGTCGCTGCCACCAACTGGATCGAAGATGGGCTCGAAAAGGCCGAGTTCACCTTCCAACGCCGACTCCCCGCCCCACCGTTGGCCCCGGAGATTCCCCGACGCGGCACCGTCTTCCTCCTCCACGGTTACGGCCTCAACCAGGACAGCATGTTGCCCTGGGCCTTCTGGCTGGGTGAACGGGGTTGGCAGTCCGTCCTCGTTGACCTCCGCGGCCATGGCCGCTCCACCGGCCCCTCCGTCTCCTTCGGCCCCGTAGAAACCGCTGACCTCCAATCCCTCCTCAATCATCTCAGCGCAGAGAACCGCATCCCCGGACCAGTCATCGCCCTCGGCGTCTCCTACGGCGCCGCCCTCGCCCTTCGCTGGACTGCCTCCGATCCCCGACTCGATTCCGCCATCGCCATCGCGCCCTATGACCGCCTCGATGCCGCCGTGGAAAACCTCCGATCGGACTTCGCTTCATGGCTGCCCCGTTCCTGGGTCCGACAAGCCGTCCGACATCTGCCCTCCGTCCTGGAGCTTCCCCAGGCCGAACTGGATACCCGCACCGCCCTGGGCCGGCGTCCTGTTCCCGCCCTTTTGTTGGCCGGTGGCAACGACCGCATCTCACCCGTTCGCGAAGTCGAACTTCTCCAGAACCTGTCCGCCCCGGGAAGCCGACTGTGGGTGTTGGAAGGCTCAAACCACGAAGCCCTGCCCTACCGTTTCCCCGAACTCACCCCCCCCAGCGCCCGCTGGCAGGACGTACGGATACCGGACACCACGGCCGCACGGCACCCGGCCGCACGCTTCAGCCGTCCCTCCAGTCCGACGACGGACCAGTCCGAGACCTTCCGATGACTTCCCGCTGGCAGACCCAACCGATCCGCGGGGAACCAACTTCACCGCCCCTCACCGCCCCTGCCGCACCCAACGCAATACCTCAGCCGGATCCGTGATCTTAGCGACGTTCAAATAGTCTGGCCCGTCCCGGTACGACTCCGGCAATCGTTGCAGTTCCAATCGAAGGCCCGGTGCCTCGAAGACCGCCGCATGCAGAGCGTGCGCCGCCATCAACCCCTCCGCCCGGAGCGTCATCCCAGTGGCATGCGGAAAAACCTCCCGTACCGCCGCCATCCCCCGTCGCACATCCCAAACCCGCATTCCGTCCAGTGTCTGCCCCAACAGCTGGAATCGGCGCCGGATCTGCACCTGTTTCCGTGCATCCCCGGGCCACGTCGCAGGTCCAAGTCCCCGCGGCACCAAACCGACCCAGGCTGTTCCCGGTTCCGGTCCCACCCAGGGCACCGATTCCCGGGCCCCGGCCTCTCTCTCGAACTCCTTCAAGGCCTCCCCAAAACCAACCGGCGCACTTCGCAGCCATCGCTGCCAGCCTGCCGAATCCATCACTTCCAGACCAACATCTGCAATCACGTCCCCTTCCCGTTCCACCACCAACAGCCAGAGCGGCACATGGCGCTGGCTCTGGAACCGGAGGAGACGCAGGCGCAATCCGTCGTGACTCGCCTTGCCCACCTGCTCCACCGCCAGTGCCCCCGGATCCACTGGCCAACCCATGAAGACCCGATCCCTCAACACATGCCGCAATTCCGTCAAAGACTCGACCCGCGGCCCCGGGCCTGGCCCCATCCATTCCTGGGCCGTGGTGTTCCTCTGGTCGGATGGCAGGGCCTCAAAGACGCGAAGCTCGGCCGGGTCGATCCCTTTGACCGCAGCCCGATGCACCAGGGGATCCTCGCCCTTGAGATGCCGGTTGAACCAACGCAAGACCGGCATCTGAAGGTTCTGGCTGTCCGCATGCGGCCCGGGACCGATCACCAACCCGACCTGGTCATAGGCGTCATGGAGGCCGTAGATCCGGCGGACCTGGTTGAACAACCGCGTCACGCCATCCAGGGGAAAGATGTTGTCCGAATCGGTGTTCACCACCAGCAACGGACGCGGTGCCATCAAGGCCGCCTGCATCGCGAAGTCCCAGCGGTACGTGTTGATGAAGAACATGCAGTCGCAATGGCCCTCCACCGCCCCGTCACAGACATGGTTCCGCAGGTCGGTGATCCCCGCCACCGGCGCCGCCACCTTCACCCGCTCGTCCAGCGTCGCCGTCGTCCAGGTATAACTCCCGCCGCCACTGCGCCCCGTCATTCCCAACCGCTCCGGATCGATCTCAGGACGGGACTGGAGATAGTCCAGGGCCCGGATGCTGTTCCATGCCTCCACTCCGGCCGGAGTATAACCCCGTGAATTCCACCACCATTGCCCCAGCCGATACGTGCCGTGGTGATCCCCCTGGATCTCCCCCAGTTGCAGCGTGTCGATCATGAGGCAGGCATAGCCATGCTGGGCCAACCACGATCCATGATGCTGATAGGCGGCCTTGTTCCCCAGGCTGATGCCGTTGGTCTTCACTTCGGCATGGCCACACACATAGAGGATGGCCGGAACCCGCCCGGTCAGACCCAGCGGCAGATAAAGATTGGCCGTCACATGAAGACCGGGCATCGACTGAAACCGGATCTTCTCCACGTTGAAGCCATCCCCCTCCAACCTCCCGGTTACCACCGCCTGGAGGTCCGTGCGGGCCGGGATCGGCCACAGCCCCAGCATGTCGTACAACTGCCGCTTCCGCTCTTCCCGTTGCCCCTTCCAGTCGTCCAACGTCTGCACCCCGGCCAACGATGTCTCCTCCACCTTCCGCACCTCCGCCTCGAAATAGGCTTCCAGATCCCGATCCATGATCCTCCAGCCTGGTGGATATTGCTGGGCCTGCGTCGGGTTCACGGTGATTCCCATCAGGCCGATCAGCAGCATCCCAAGCCGGATCAACCCGGCGCCGGATCCATGCAAAGAGGACTGGCGTGTGTTCACGATTCTCATGGCAGCTTTCCTTTCACCACCGGCAA
>CAZDYB010000254.1:0-6623 GCA_964509045.1 uncultured Akkermansia sp. | reverse complement strand
CAACGCACCCAGGCCCCTACCCAGCGCCGGCTTCGACATGGGTGTCAGACTACGAGCGGGGAGCGGAGCGTGGCAACCGGAGAGACGACGCGGAGACATGTTGGGGAAGGCGGGTGAAGCGATCCGCTTCGGATGTCCCGGGTGGGGATTGGTTGCGGCGGGATTGCTTCGGGGGGAAGGGTCGAATACCACTGCCGGGCTTTATGGTGGCGGAACCCATTGTCCAGGTGCGGAATCTTTCCAAGGTGTACCGGCAGGGGGACATCGATGTGGTGGCGTTGAACGGGGTGACGGTGGATATCGGGTCGGGCGAGTTCATTGCCTTGATGGGGCCGTCGGGATCGGGGAAGTCGACATTGCTGCACATCGTGGCGGGGATTGACCGGCCGACGACGGGGGATGTGTTGGTGCAGGGGATCAACGTGGGGAATCTGGGGGAATCGGATCTGGCGGATTGGCGGAACCAGTATGTGGGGTTTGTGTTCCAGTCGTTCAACCTGATCCCGGTGCTGACGGCGGCGGAGAACGTCGAGTTGCCGTTGTTGCTGACCCGGTTGGGTCGGTCGGAGCGCCGGGCCCAGGTGGGGGCGGCCCTGGACCTGGTGGGTTTGGGGGATCGGTCGCATCATCGGCCCGACCAGATGTCGGGTGGCCAACAGCAACGGGTGGCGATTGCGCGGGCGTTGGTGACGGATCCGGTGCTGGTGGTGGCGGATGAACCGACGGGCAACCTGGATGCGAAGTCGGCCACGGACGTGTTGGATATCCTGAGGTCGTTGTCGCAGGTGTCGGGTCGGACGGTGATCATGGTGACGCACGATCCGAAGGCGGCGGCATATGCGACGCGGAGCCTGCATCTGGAGAAGGGGGAGATCGTGGCATGACGGTGACGACCTTCATCCTGAAGAATGCGTTGAGGAACGGGCGCCGGGCGTTCCTGACGGTATGGAGCGTGGCGGTGAGCAGTGCGTTGCTGGTGACGTTGATGACCCTGGAACGCGAGTTGACGGTGCCACCGGAGGCGGCGGGGGCTTCGTTGCGGATCATTGCGAGGAACAAGGTGTCCCTGACCCAACCGCTGCCGGCGAAACAGCTGGGCATCATCCAGGCGATCCCGGGCATCGTGACGGTGACGCCCTTCACGTACTTTGGCGGATTGTACGGGGAGGAGGAGTTCACCAGTTACCCGCAGTTCGCGGTGGATCCGGTGCGGTTCGAGGGGATTCTGGTCGAGGCGAAGGTCACCGAGGGAAGTTATGTGGACTGGGTCAAGGACCGGAACACCTGCCTGGTGGGTCGGGACACGATGGATCTGTACGGGTTGAAGGTGGGGGACCCGATGAAGTTTCGGGGGACGATGTATCCGTGCGATCTGGATCTGCGGGTGGCGGCGGTGTTTGAGGGGACGGTGGATGACCGGGGAGTGTTCTTTCATCACAAGCTGTTGGACGAACTGCTGGGGGATCCGGGAACGGTGGGGACGTGGTATCTGCGGGCGGAATCGGTGGAGGTGGCGGACGACGTGATCGAGCGGGTGAACGCGGCGTTTGCAAACACGGCGGCGGAGGTGCGGGCGGAATCGGAGCGGGCCTTCCAGATGGGGTTTGTGAGCATGTGGGGGAACGTGAGCCGATTGATCGGGTCGGTGAACCTGGTGGTGGTGTTCACGCTGGCGTTGGTGTCGGCGAGCACGATGAGCATGGCGGTGCGGGAACGGTTCCGGGAACTGGCGGTGTTGAAGGCGTTGGGATTCCAGCGGGGAGAACTGTTCGGGTTCATTCTGGCGGAGGGATTCGGGTTGTCGTGCCTGGGCGGATTGCTGGGCGTGGTGGGGGCGTGGGCGTTCTGGACGGGGATCGATGTCGGAAAGCTGTCGGGAGGTGTGCTGGTGATCTTTGAGGTGACGATGAGGAACATGGCGTTGGCCGGACTGGTGTCGGCGGTCCTGGGGGTGTTGGCGGCGATCGGGCCGGCGGTGGCGGTGAACCGGATGAGTGTGGTGGAGGGATTGAAGACGTTGGATTGAGGGGGCGACATGGAGACACAGGGAGAATGGAAGTCGTGGTTGATGCTGGTGACGGCGGTGGCGGTGTCGTGTGGGGTGGTGTGGGGTCTGGCGCGGGCGGTGGGCCTGCCGATCCAGTACAACCTGCGCAACGTCGTGGTGCGGTGGCGTTCCTCGATTGCCACGGTGCTGGGTGTGGGGGCGGTGGTGGCGGTGTTCGTGGTGCTGCGCGCGGTGGCCCGCGGAATCGAGGCCAACTCGGGCAACACCGGTGACCCGGCCAATGTGTTGATCGTGCGGAAAGGTTCCCAGGCGGAATCCGGCAGCCTCGTCTCGCGGGACCAATTCCAGACCCTGCGCTTCTTCGAGGAGATCCAGCGCAATGCCCAGGGCGATCCGATGGCATCGGCCGAGGTGATGCTGGTGGTGAGTGCGCCGCGTCGGGACGGGACGGGCGAGGCGAACACGTTGCTGCGTGGGGTGACCCCGCGGGGTGTTGACCTGAGGTCACAGGTGAGGTTGACCGGGGGGCGCTGGTTCGAGCCGGGCAAACGCGAGGTGGTCACGGCCCAACGGTTGGCCCAGCGCTTCGACGGATTCGAGATCGGCGGAACGATCAAGGCGGGGCCGACGCATTTGAGGGTGGTGGGCCAGATGGATGCGGGTGGAAGTGCCTTTGACTCGGAGGTCTGGATGGATGCGGACGAGGCGCGCGCGATCTTTGATCGGGACCAGTACTCCAGCATCCTGGTCCGGCCGCGGGATGAGGAGTCGATGGCGGCGTTGATCGGGCGGGTGGACACGGACCAGCGGTTGTCGCTGCGGGCGGAGCGGGAGACGGAGTATTACGCGAAACAGACCATGACGGCGAAGCCGATCAAGGTGGTGGCGGGGTTGTTGGGGGTGGCGATGTCGGTGGGAGCGGTGTTTGCGGCGATGAACACGATGTACGCGAGTGTGGCGTCGCGGACGCGGGAAGTGGGGACCCTTCGGGTGCTGGGCTATTCCCGGACGGCGGTGGTGGTCTGTTTCCTGATCGAAGGGGCGTGCCTGTCGACCCTGGGCGGCATCCTGGGTTGCGCTGTGGCACGATCCACGGACGGATTCAGCACGGGCACCCTCGATTTCCAGTCTTTCGCAGAATCGGTCTTCCAGTTCCGGGTGACCCCGGACCTGATGGGAATGGGATTGTTGTTCGCGGCGGGGATCGGGGTGATCGGCAGTCTCCTGCCGGCGATCCGCGCCGCGCGCATCCCCGTGATCGCCGCATTGAAATCGATATGAACCAGGATCCACTCGAACGTCTCCGGATCGCTTCCCAGAAGAAGCGGCGTCCGGCCAGTGCCACCGTGGGCATCGTGATCGGCGTGGTCGCGGTGATCGCCGTGCTGGTGTATTTCGCAATACCCAGGGCGAAGGACAATCAACGCGGGGAATCCGGGGAAACCACCGGGAAGAAGAATGCCGCGGGATCCAGGGGTGCCGGTCCGGGTGGAGGGACAGGCGCACCGACGGATGTGGGAACGGGTTCGGCGGCGACGGTGGTGGATTCGGTGTTGAGCGTGAGCGGTCCGGTGGTGGCGCGGGAACGGATCGAGATCAGTCCGCGGTTCATGGGTGTGGTGAGCTGGATCGGGGTGCGCAAGGGGGACACGGTGACGAACGGGCAGGAAGTGGTGCGCCTGGATGATTCGGAATACCGGGCGCGCCTGGCGGAGAGCGACGGCCAACTGGCGGTGGCCCAGGTCGCGTTGGATCGGGCGAAGACCGACCTGGCCCGGGCCGAGGGCCTGGTGGCGAGCCGGGTGGAGATGCAGAAGCTGTTGGATGACGCCCGTTTGGCGGTGGCATCGGCGGAGGCAGGGATCCAACAGGTGACCGGCGCGCGACGGTTGCTGGAGACATGGA
The DNA here is from genome assembly GCA_964509045.1 of uncultured Akkermansia sp. Lineage (GTDB taxonomy): Bacteria > Verrucomicrobiota > Verrucomicrobiia > Limisphaerales > UBA9464 > UBA6176. Next base: position 2,710 of record CAZDYB010000254.1, on the reverse strand, counting down.
TGGAATGGTGCGTGATCCGGTCGCCGGTGGATGGCGTGGTGTTGGAGCGGATGGTGGACGCCAACGAGTTGGTGACGCCGCAATCGTTCGGGAGTGGTCGCGGACCGAGCACCTCGCTGTTGGCGGTGGCGGACCTGCGGGATCTCCAGGTCGAGGTGGATCTGGGTGCGTCCAGCCTGGCGCGGGTGTACCTGGGACAACGTTGCGTGGTGCGGCCGGATGCCTATCCGGACCGGCGTTATGACGGGGTGGTGGCCGAGATGGCCCCCGAAGCGAACCGTCAGAAGGGCACCCTCCAGGTGAAGGTCCAGGTGTTGAAGCCTGATTCCTTCCTGACCCCGGAACTCAATGCCACGGTGGATTTCATCGGGAAAAAATGAAGCCGGTCGGAAAGACCTGTTGGGTGACGGGCGCGGGCGGATTGATCGGGTCGGCCCTGGTGCGGAGTCCGTGGCGTCCGCCGGATTGGGAGGTGATCGGGTTGGGTCGCCCGGACCTGGAATTGACGGATTCCACGGCGGTACGCCGGCGGTTCGAGAAGGATCAACCGGAGGTGGTGATCCATTCCGCGGCGTTGAGTCGCGGACCGTCGTGCGAGGCGGAACCGGATCGGGCCTGGCGCTGCAATGTGGAGGTGGTGCGATGCCTGGCGGAATTGTGCGGGGACCGACGGTTCTTGTTGATGTCGACGGACCTGGTCTTCGACGGCAGGCAGGGGCGGTATCGGGAGGAGGACGCGGTGAATCCGTTGACGGTCTATGCGCGGACCAAGGTGGCGGCGGAGGAACGGGTGCGGGCGTTGAAGGGTGGGTTGGTCGTTCGGACGTCGTTGAACCATGGGAGATCCGACACCGGCAACCGGGCGTTCAACGAGGAGATGTTGGCCGCCTGGCGGGCCGGTCGTCGGCTGAAGTTGTTCACGGATGAGTTTCGGAATCCGATCGGGGTGCCGGTCACCGTGCGGGCGTTGTGGGAACTGGCGCAGGGAAGTGAGACCGGAGTGCTCCACGTGGCGGGGGAAGAACGGTTGTCGCGCTGGGAGATCGGGGAGCGGTTGGCGGAGGTCTACGGTGTGGGCAAGGATTTGATGGAGCGGTCCAGTCTCAAGGATTACGTGGGCGCACCGCGGTCGCCGGATACGTCGTTGGACAGCGGACGGGCCCGGGGAAGACTGGGGTTCCGGTTGCCGGGTTATTCGGAGTGGCTTCGGGAGGCGGGGGATTCGTTGTGAAGGTCGGGACGGGATATCGGGGAAGGTTGGCGCCGTCCCCCACGGGTTACCTGCATCTGGGTCATGCACGGACATTCTGGACGGCCTGGAAACGGGCGCGGACAGCCGGAGGACGCGTGGTGTTGCGCAATGACGACCTGGATCGGGACCGGGTGCGGCCGGAGTTCATCTCGGGTTTTCTGGAGGATCTGAAATGGCTGGGCCTGGACTGGGATGAAGGACCGGACGTGGGGGGGGCGTATCGGCCGTATTCGCAATCGGAGCGGATGGGTCGGTATGCGGCGGCGCTGGGACGGTTGAGGGAGGGCGGTTGGATCTATCCGTGTACCTGTTCGCGGAAGGAGATCCACGCGGCGGTGGGGGCGCCCCATGCAGGAGAGGACGAACCGCTTTATCCGGGGCGTTGTCGGGGACAACGGTTGGAGGATATCCCGGGTGGGAAACGGTTCAGCTGGCGATTCCGGGTTCCGGACGGGGAAAAGGTGGGCTTCGAGGATGGGTCGAAGGGACGGCAGGAGTACCGGTGTGGGGAGGACTTCGGGGACTTCGTCGTGTGGCGTCCGGACGGAGTGCCGGCGTATCAGTTGGCGTGTGTGGTGGACGACGCGGAGATGGCGATCTCGGAGGTGGTGCGGGGCGAAGACCTGTTGGCGAGTACGGCGCGGCAGTTGTTGTTGTATCGGGCGCTGGGTTGGGCGCCGCCGGCCTTCCATCATTGTCCGTTGGTCCTGGATGAAACCGGAGCGCGCCTGGCGAAGCGTCATGCGGCCTTGAGCCTGCGCGAATTGCGGGTCCAGGGCCGGACGCCGGCGGAATTGTTGGCCGGGTTTGAGGCGGCTTCGGGCGGATCCTGACACTGCCCCCGGGACGGAGCGGCGACAGCTTGTCACCGGTAGGGCGTGGAGAGCTTGAGGAGTCGTGTCCGGCAGCCCACTGTCCCGGCCCCGTCGCGGTCCATGCCGCGGCCAGTGTCAGGATCCACCTGGCGGCATCCGTTCTGGACGGGAAGGCGTGAGGGGTGGAAAAGACGTCATGCAATGGAGTGATCTGGATCAGGAACATCGCCTGGCATTGTTGGATCTCGCGGTGTTGGGGATGTATGCGGACGGACACCTGGCGGCGGCGGAAGACCGGAGGATCGACCGGCTCCTGGGATTGCTGGGGATGGTGGGTGAAGTGGAGCGGAATCGGGAATACGACGCCTCGGTGGCGCGGGTGCGGGCTCATGTGGGCAACCCGGCTGCGGCAATCGAGCGTGGGGTGGAACTGGCGAGCCTGTTCCGGGGAAGGGACGAACGTCGATGGGTGTCGGACGCACTCCGGGACCTGTTGGCGAGTGATGGCCGGGTGAGCGAACGGGAGGAGGAGTTTGTGGAAGCGGTGTGCGACAGCCTGGAAGAGGAGTGAGCCGCAGATTGCGCCGGAAAACCGGGATGGGGTGAGCCGCAGATTGCACCGATTCCGGCAGAAAAATGGGAC
>CAZDYB010000253.1:3928-6640 GCA_964509045.1 uncultured Akkermansia sp. | reverse complement strand
TGCACGGACTCCGGTATTTTGGGGCGTGACGTCCGGAGGATGTCCGCCGGACGTCCGAGGGACATCCGCTGGACCTCGCTGGAGTGTCCGCGCCCGTTCCGCCCGCTTCCTTTCCCTGTCCTGTGCGCGTTGAACCAAGATCCGACCGGCATAGTCTTCCCACTCATGAATCTTTCCGGACTCCTCCAGCCATCCGCAGGACTTCAAGGCGGCGACGAACACGTCCTCGGGGCCCGGCCATTCAGCCACTTCGGCTATTTCTGCGGGGGCGAGCGCGGACAAATCGCCCGTAGGCGCGTTGTCCAAGGCCCACCACCAGAGAAAATGCAGATGGCCGATAGCTTGAGCCCGGTGGACGCGGAGTTCGCGGGCCAACCGGAGGAGCTTCAGGTGAGTCCCGAGACTCTGATGGGATTCAATCCATGCCATAGGTCAGGAGGGGGGCTTGGTTACCCGGCATCGCCCCGGCCGGGATGGGTTGAAAGTTCGTTACGCGCACGTTCGGCGTAACGGGTTGCAACGAAGTCTCGGATCCGCTCGACCTCAGGTACTGTGATCAGGGATGCGGTGAGTCGTAACACGACCCAGCCGAGAATCTGCGCTTCGTTGTACTTCTCGCAGTCGCCCTGGTAGCCCTCGCCGCGGGTGTGACGTCCGCCGGTCCACTGCCCGCCCTCGACCTCGATGGCGACTTTGGCTGCGAGGTGCGCGAAATCGAATCGCCAGCGCCGGCTGGGATGGAACTTGTGCTCCGTGACGAGAGGGGCGCCGTTCACGGCCCGCCAGTACAAAGCGAAGCGCTTTTCGAGATGGCTGGGGCGTGAGATCATCGTTCCCAAGGCTCCTTGTACGGCAAGCCAACAGCCTCGAAGACGTCCCGCTCCGAAGCGGCTCGATGCACAAGCCGGCCAGAGCGATCACTGAACCCGGCTCCGTACGGATTCCACTTCCAGCCCTTTGCGATGGCGGCGTTGCAGATCTTGAGATTGCTCTCGGCTGATCCCGTGCGGCACATGAGCAGGCACCACCAGTTGGCAGGGTTGCCGGCGAAAAGATCGACGGGAATGCCGGAGGCAACTTGGACCGCGAGCTTGATCTGAGCCCCCCAGGTGAGGGAGCCGTCTTTCTTGGGGCGCTTGGCCAACACCCCGGCGGCAACCATTGCGTTGATCTGGAGGTCCGCGGCGCAGAACTCCTTTGGGGTGCGAAGCAAGTCCTCGGGATCCGGCAGAGTGACGGTGTTCGGGATGAACACGACCTCGATGTCGCCGACGTCCTGCTTCCTCCGCCGAAGGGACCCGGCCACGATCAATTTCGCGCAGAAGGGTTGCAGCGCCGAGGCGATCTCCTTCGCAGCGGCGAGCGCGGCGGCTCGGGGGAAGCGGGGGCCGGTGCTCATGGGGCTGACTCCCTGACCTTCACGAGAGACGGAGCGGATGCCTTGGTCTCGGTACACCCCTCGAGCAGACCTTCAATCCGTTGATCGAGTGCCCTGCCCTTCTCGCCAGTAGCCGCACGCACGGCGTCCTTGAACTTCGTCTTGGCGAGGGTAACGCAAGGCATGAACTGCTCTGGCTTCCCCCCGGCTTCAAGGAACCGGCCAAAGACAGTCTCGGGTTGGGTGATGGATTCCCGGGCGGTGCCGGGCTTCAGGGTCCAGCCGGGCACAGCGTTGGGATCCTCTTCCAGCAGTCGCTTGGCCCTTCCCTTGACGGCTTCGATGATGGCTTCGACGGCAGGCACCAGCTCCAGAAAGTCAGCCATGCGCTCTGGCGTGATCAGGATCTTGTGGCCATCCCGGCTCACTTGCAGCGGCATCGCCTCAACGAGCGCGATGGCCTCGGGACAACTCGCCTTTGCCCGGCAGTATTTGCACGCGTCCGAGGATGGGTTCCGAGGCTGCCCTGGCGTCAGTGCGAGATCCATGACGCCACTCACCTCGGACTCGGCGTGGTTCAAATCCGCGTCGGTATACCGACAGACACTCACAGGACCCGCAAGCGGTTGAATGATGGCAACAAGGATGGTGGAGACGTCCCAAGTCTGCCGCACAAGGACGGCGAGAGCCCGAAGTTGGAGGTTGCCGGTGGCATGAGCGACTTCGCCCCTGCCCGTCTTGTAGTCGACCACAACCGCGACGCCGTTCGCCCGGTCCAGATGGACGGCATCCGGCTTTCCGCTCCATGTGTGGTTGAGGTCGTCGTCGAAGGCCCACAGCCGACGCTCGCGAACGGTCTCAACTCCGATGTCGCCGAGGGTCTCGGACACAAGCGCAGCTTCTTGGATCTGGCAGGCCTCGACGATGCGGGTTTCCTCGTCACTGAGAGGCGAGTCAACCGGCTCCCCCGCCAAGGCGGCATGGATTCTATTGCCGACAATGGCGTAGGGACTCGACTCCTCCTCCGGAAAAGTCTGCTCCAGCAGGAATGATCCGGGGCACGAGGCGTAACGATGGAGAGCGGACGCCGACGGGAGTCCTTCGCGCTCGTTCATACGGCACCCCCTTTCGACTGCTGGACCGCGAGAATAGCGGCTTTCACATCCATCGCCGTAGCACCCTTCTCCAATGCCTTGTCGATCGCCCGGACAGCCTTCTTGAGGCTGCCCGTCGTCTTGTCGCCGCCGGCATCGGCGTCCTCGATGCCCGGAAGCTGCGGCTGATCTGGGTCGGGTGTGATGAAGTCGATCTCGTCCTTGAACTTCCGGGAGTAG
>CAZDYB010000253.1:544-3918 GCA_964509045.1 uncultured Akkermansia sp. | reverse complement strand
CACGCTTGCCGGAGAGGTTCAGCTTGAGACTGAACCCGACAGTCAGGGCGCCATCGTCCGCGTGGATCAACTCCGTCGCGATCCCAGTGACGTTCCCCGCAACGAGCGATTGGAGCGCGCGGTCGAGCTCCTGCTGGAGCGGATCGGTGATCTCTCCCGGTTTCACTGGACACCTCCGTTGGCAGCGAACAGTGCGAGCTTGGCGAGAACACCCTTCTGGGCCTTGACCATCCGCACAGCGAAGGCGGCATTGAGATCATCGAAACACGTCGGCTCGTCCCTTTCTTCGAGGAAGCGCTCGTGCCGCGCCCATGCAACGAAGAGATCGAAGTTGTACCCGGCCCGAGTGACGAGGTCGGCAAGCTGCTCCTGTGCAGATGTCGGGGGCTGATGGAGAGCCTCAGCTTTGGCAGCTACCGGAGGCGGAGTGGGCGCCTGAACCTTGGCGGCAACCGGCGGAACCTCGGCACCTGGAACCTGATCATCGGAGTCGGGCGAGTCGCTGCCTGAAGCGGTCCGACCACCGGCGAGAAACCGAGGCCCCGGGGTCACTCCGACTTCGGCGCGAGGAGCGAAATCCTCCGCATCGGCATCGGGGACGGAGATGCCTGACATTTGCTCGAAACACCGCTTCAGCAGCTTTCGCGATGCTTTTCCGATGATCTGGTCTGCCCCGCTGAAGTCGTCCGTCTTGACCGGGATGGTGCAGGAGTAGGTCACAGCCTGGCCGGCCTGCTTCCAAGTCGCCGAGCACTCAACGATGGCGCCGCCGTTGATGTTGCGTGGAACCTGGATGAGTGGACGGAACTCAGTCACCGCCTTGCACCGCTTGATGAGGTACTCGAACCCCTCCTTCGTGCAGTACATCCGCCCAGAGATGATGTTGAACTGGTTCCCGACCCACTGGAGCCCACGGAGAGCGGCTTCGAGCGCACAGTCCCGCACGACGGGCCACTCGTACGGCTGATTGTAGGCGTTCTTCTTTTTGTTCCAGACCTTCGGGTCAGAGTCGGTGCGGAACCCGATTGCGGTGTCTTGGAGGGCGCCGATGCGGGCCTGCACTTCCGGAGTGTCCAGAAGGTTGCGAAGTTGTTCGACGCTCTCGGCCACGGCGAGGGCGGCGGTCACATCAAGTTCTCCCACGTTCGCTTGGCCAAAGGCCGCAGCGGCGCGTGTTGAGACATCCGCCAAGGCGGAGATGGTTTTTTCAGGAATGGGTGCCAGGGCACCCGCAGTCTTTGCGCTCATTTCAGTTCTGTCGTGGTTGAGGTTGAGGTTCAGATGTCGAAGTCGTGGGCGGTCCCTCGCCGGGCCTCTGCCTCGGCAGCGGCGTTCAATTCCTCCATGTCTTTCTTCCAGAGAACCCAGCACGCGCACGAGAGGAGGGCAGCAACGGCAAAAACGAGGACGAGGGTCGCAATGGCTGCGTGGATCATGGTTTTGGGGTCGGATTGACGGTCGGGGAGAATGGCGCCTGCACCGTGCGACGGGCGAACCGATGAGCGGCAGCGATCCCCGCAATTCCTGTGGTGTTACTGGCCGAACTCACGCGCCGGCCACAGACTTTGAGATGCCGGTTCACCCTGCGGGGATCCCCGGCCATAACCTGCGCATCCAGCGTCCGCAGCGAAGCGCCCGGCAGGGGCGTTTTCTGGAACGCGCATCCGAGAGGGCGCCTTTCAGCGACCGCCTGGACGAGGGGTAAAGTGGTAGCAGGGGCCGGAGTCGAACCGGCAAAGGGGTGGGTATGAACCACCCCTGATTCCCAATCTCCCTGCACATTGAGGGCCGCTGACCCGTACCGTATGCCATCAACTGAGTCTCGTGTGCCGGCAGACAATCCGGCAGTAGTCATCCTTGGGTCAGCGGCCAAAGTGATCGCCTCCAGCCCGGGCACTTGAATCAGGCAAACCACGTCCGAAACGGTCGGACGCCAACATAGGAAGGGTCCCAGGGCTGGAGGCAAAAGGGTCATAGGAGCGCGCCCTCCCGATGGGCGTTCACCCACTTCCGGACATCGTCCTCGCGGAACGTCACGACCCCGCCGATCTTCACCCGGGGCAGCCCCCGCTTGATCCAGTTGTGGACGCTCCGGACGGTCAGAGGGCGAGCGTCGGACCGGAGAAGGCGCCCGAGGAGGGCAGCGACTTCCGTCCGCGACAGAACCGGTGAATCTGGTTGCTGGTTCATGATTCGACTAGGTGATTATCACCCTGAGGCAAACTTTTTGCCGAGTTCATAGGCGAGCTGTCCTGCGAGGCTGCGAAGGTTTTTCTTCGCGATAGCCTTCAACTCCCGGTGTTGACCCTCGGGGATGTAGGTGCCGACAAACACCATCCTCTCCGGTGGCCGCTTCGGGTGATTATCACCCTGAGGCAAAACCGACCTACCTTTTCGGGCTTTCATTGTCTGATTTTTCACGGCCGATGATTTCAGCGATCTCACAGCGCAACAGTTCGGCGAGGGTAACACCTCTCCTCTTGGCTTCAGCCTTCAGAGCCTTGTGGACCTTTTCGTCCACAAAGGCCCCGACGAGCTTCAGTCCCTTTTTTCGTTGGTTTGCCATGAGATTCCCTTGAACCGAGAAGGTGATTAACACCCAGAAACATGGCAGTAAAGAGGTTCTTCGAGATTCTTTGGATTCCTTTTTCCGGGGTTCCCCCAATCCGGATCAACCCCTCGACGACATCAGCCGGCAGGGGCACGAACTTCTCTGTCTTGGTGGCTTTCTTCACGGCGTTGGGACCTCAGCGCCGAAGTCTACGCCGTGTGCGGCAGGGGGTTACGTTTACAAACAAAAGTTGGGAAGTGATTGAACTGGAACTTCTGAATCTGTTGGCTACCACGGTCGTATGGAACCAACCTACCGCCACATCAGTACAGGACGCGTCGAAGCGGTGACCAAGGCCCTCGGGGAAGCTCGGAAAATTCACACAGAACTGGAGACCTTGGGGGGGGTGCCGAAGCCAGTGCTCGAACGTTGCGAATTCTTGCGGGCGCTTCTCGCCTACGCCGGTGGAGGGGAGTGGTCGGAAGAGACCGAATGGCGAGAGAAGTACTCTGTTTCACCGCCATCCAAAACGTCAAAATAGTCAGACGGTTGACGCCTCGTGCCAGCTGACAGAGTCAGCTATCTGGTCATCCCGATGAGAGCCGTGGGCAGGGATAGAACTTCTTCATACCTGAGGAACAGAATCAGAGGAAACTTCAGAACGGGGTGTGGGTTCAAGCAAACCACTTTTCAGCAATCTCTCTCTTGGCGATTGCCCGGTAGTGCGCGAAGACCATTCCAGGGGTGTTACCCATCTCCAGCGCAACCTGCTGCTCGTTCTGGACGATGGCCATTCGGTAGGTTCCGTAGGAGTGGCGTAATC
>CAZDYB010000253.1:0-534 GCA_964509045.1 uncultured Akkermansia sp. | reverse complement strand
ATGCGATAGGTGCCGAACGAATGTCGAAGCCCATTCCGTTTCCATTTCACCCCGGCAGCACGAGCGAGCTTCCCGATCTGGTCATCGACTTTCAGGAAGGGGCAAATCGGACCGCTCGGCTGCCGGTATGGGGCCAACCATCCAGCAAGGACCGGCAGGATCGGGACCAACCGGCGCTGACGAGTCTTCGCTTTGATGGCTTTGACGTCGATGTGATCGGTTCCGATCTCAGACCAATCAAGCCGGGAGGCCTCTGCGCTCCTGAGGCCCGCGAAGGCGCATACTGCAAGGAATGGGACCATCGTGGGTTTGGCGGCCTGGAGAATGGTCCTGACCTCGGCAGGGCTGAAGACAGCAACCTCGCCTTCGTCCCGGGATCGTTCGATCTGAGCCAGATCTATCCACCCCCGGGCCACATATCCACGTCGCTCGGCAAATCGCACCAAGTTCGAGAGGGACGTCAGGTAGTTCTCTCGACTGCGGGAGCCCACCTGGAGGCTGGTCAGCCACCTTTCGACGTCAGGAACTCTGATG
>CAZDYB010000252.1:0-6649 GCA_964509045.1 uncultured Akkermansia sp. | reverse complement strand
TTCCGGCCCGTTGGGCCCGAGGCCGGCCTGAACCTTCCCCGACACGATGCAGCGAAGGTTGCGGATCCTTCAGCAGATCCGCCTGCCTTCGCAGCGTCGCTGCCGTGGATCGCCAACAACTTCGGGATGCACGGGTTCGGTAGCCCCGGTCGACTCCGTACTTGCCGAAACACGCCAATTCCAAAGAAATGGTCCCACGCCATGGATTCCACTTCACTCTCCCGCCGTTCTTTCCTCGCCACCACCACCCTCGCCGCCGCCGGACTCGCCACCGGCCGCATCTCCGCCGCCGACGTTGGCACCGGCGCCAGCTTCAAGGGCCCCATCGGACTCCAACTCTACAGCCTTCGCGCCCAGTTCATGCGCGACGTCCCCGGCACCATCGCCAAGGTCGCCAGCTACGGCATCCGCGAGGTCGAGTTGGCCGGCACCTACAACTTCAAGCCCGATGCCTTCCTCGGAATGTTGACCAAGGCCGGTCTCAAACCCATCTCCCAACACGCCGGGTTCGAGCGCTACGAAAAGGATCCGGCTTCCGTCCTCGCCGAGGCAAAGACCCTCGGCCTCAAATACACCGGCTGCGCCTGGATCCCACACAAGGGTGACTTCGATGCCGCCCAGGCCCGTCACGCAGCCAAGGTGTTCAATGACGCCGGCAAGCTCTTCGCCGACTCGGGCATCAAGTGCTTCTACCACTGTCACGGCTTCGAATTCAAACCCGGTGCCGCCGGCGCCGGCACCACCGCCATGGATATCCTCATCCAGGAAACCGACCCCCGCTACGTCGCCTTCCAGATGGATACCCTCTGGGTCGTGTTCCCCGGGCAGGATCCCGCCGCGTGGCTCACCAAATATCCCGGTCGATGGGAACTCATGCATCTCAAGGACCTCAAGAAGGGCGTCGCCACCGGAGATCACAAGGGCGGCACCGATCCCAACAACGACGTCATCCTCGGTTCCGGTCAGATGAACTGGCCCTCCATCCTCGCCGCCGCCAAACGCAGCGGGGTGAAACACTATTTCATCGAGGACGAAAGCCTCGGCGCCCCCGACCAGATCCCCCAGTCCCTGAGCTACCTGTCCAAGGTGTCGTTCTAGGCTGAAGCCTTTCAGCACGCCGGAGCAGCTATGTCCGGTCGCCGGCAGCGCGTAGGGGGAGGTCGACGGTCTCCTCCCCGCTGGGTCCCGCCCCCTGCCTTCTTCGCGTTCTCGGCGGCTTCGCGTGAAACCCGTTCCGTCAACGTTCTGAGGGACAGGCTCCGCACCCTCCCGAAGAGGTCCGGTTTTCAAACCACGGATGCCACGGATGGACACGGATCGGAGCGAAACGCAAATGGCCGGGCCGCCCACCCGGGGATCACGGAATCCCTTTCGTGTGTTTCGTGTGTTTCGTGGTTCAACAACCCCGGAAAACCCCTGCCCACGAAACACACGAAACCACACGAAAACAGGCAGGCACGAATTCCCCCACTTCTTCCGACGATCCATTCCATCCCTGGTCATCCGTGCATTCCGTGGTTCAACAGGTCGACTTTCAAACCACGGATGCCACGGATGAACACGGATCGGAGCTCTCTCGTGCGGGGAGGGATCCCACTCGGGACAGGCTTCCCTCCCGAATCCGAACTGGTGCCCCGCCCCGATTCGCGCTTCCTTCGGTCCGCTCATGGCCTCTCCCGCCGCTGTCCACCGATTCGATTTCCTCGTCCTGGGTACCGGCATGGCCGGTTTGACCTTCGCCCTCCGTGCCGCCGAACTCGGCACGGTGGCCCTCGTCACCAAGAAGAACCGGGCCGATTCCAACACCAACTGGGCCCAGGGCGGCATCGCTTCGGTCTGGGGTCCCGACGATACCGTCGAACTCCATGTCCGTGACACACTCGACGCCGGTGCCGGCCTCTGTCGCGAGTCCGTCGTCCGCACCATCCTTTCAGAAGGTCCCGAGCGGATTGCCGACCTCATCGCACTCGGTGCGCGCTTCGATGAGCAAGGCGAGGCGGGAAGCAGGGGACCGCGTGCCCTCGACCTGACCCGCGAAGGGGGTCATTCGCGTCGGCGCGTGTTGCACGCCAAGGACGCCACCGGCGCCGAGATCGAACGCGCCCTGCTCAAGGCCGTCAGCGCCGAATCCCGCATCCACGTCTTCGAAAACCACGTCGCCGTCGATCTCATCACCACTTCCAAACTCGGCCTGGATGCCGAAAACCGGTGCGTCGGAGCCTACGTCCTCAACGGTGCCACCCAACAGGTCGACACCTTCGCCGCCCGCGCCGTCATCCTCGCCACCGGCGGTTGCGGCAAGGTCTACCTCTATACCACCAACCCCGATATCGCGACCGGTGACGGCGTCGCCATGGCCTATCGCGCCGGCGCTGCCATCGCCAACATGGAGTTCATCCAGTTCCATCCCACCTGCCTCTTCCATCCCAAGGCAAAAACCTTCCTCGTCTCCGAAGCCGTCCGCGGCGAAGGCGGTCTCCTGCTCGGTGCCGATGGCCAACGGTTCATGGACCGCTACGACTCCCGCGCCGAACTCGCCCCGCGCGACATCGTCGCCCGGGCCATCGACTCCGAGATGAAACGCACCGGCGCCGACTGCATGTTCCTCGACATCACCCACAAGCCCGCCCGGTTCATCATCGATCACTTCCCCAACATCTACGCCCGCTGCCTGGAACATGGCATCGACATGACCAAGGAACCCATCCCGGTCGTGCCCGCCGCCCACTACCAATGCGGCGGTGTCGTCACCGATGTCGATGGCCGGACCGATATCCCCGGCCTGTTCGCCGTCGGGGAGGTCGCCTGCACCGGCCTCCACGGCGCCAATCGTCTCGCCAGCAATTCCCTCCTCGAAGCCCTTGTCTGCGCCCATCGCGCCGCCGATTCCCTCCACTCCGAAACCCCGCCCCTTTTCGTTGGCCAACTTCCCCCGTGGGAAACCGGCCATGCCACCGATCCCGATGAACTCGTCGTCGTCTCCCACAACTGGGATGAAATCCGACGCACCCTCTGGGATTACGTGGGAATCGTCCGGACCAACAAACGCCTGCGTCGCGCCGAGAAACGTCTCGGAAACCTCCAGGACGAGATCCGCGAGTACTACTGGAACTTCCGCGTCACCGCCGACCTCCTCGAACTGCGCAACATCGCCACCGTCTCCGAATTGATCGTCGCCTGCGCCCTGCAACGTCCCGAGAGCCGCGGCCTCCACTACAACCTGGATCATCCTGAACCCGATCCCGCCTGGAGCCAACGCGACACCGTCGTCCGCCGCCAGACCCATCCCCCGGATCCCACCCTGTCGCGTTGAAACCGGGAACCGAGGTGGTTAGGCCGACCGATCCCACCGATGCGGGAGTCCCGGCGCACTCAACCCATCGCCAAGCGCCACTCGACTTCGTGCCCCAGCCGCCAGCGGCCCCGCAAACAGCTCGATCAGGTCAGGTTCTGGCATGGGAGAAGATCTCCCGAACCGTGGCCTCGACTTGTTCCTGCGTCCAAATGGGATTCTGGCTCTGGATAAATGCCGCCTTGTGACGGCGCATGGTCCAGTACAAGCGGTGCGCGGCACGCCATCGTTGCTCCGGCGTCATTTGCCGCAGCACCGCGATCTGCTCCTCTCCTGCCTGCTCGTCCGCCAACACACCCGAAGGCTATTGCCGGCGGTCGCGAGTGCAACGCCGCTCTCGGAGACATTCCTACCCACAGCTTCCTGGGCCGGCGCGGAGCCGTCGTGATAAGGCGCCAGTCAAACTTGCGCCATCCAGTCGCGTTCCCCGCCTCCCCATCTGCGTAATCTGCGAAATCTGCGGCCGCCCCCTTCCCCGTTCCTCCGTTCCAGTCAGTGAAATCGGTGGAGCCCCCTTCCCCGGCCTTCACCTCGAATCCACGAAATCTGCGGTTCACGCCGCCGCGTCCGTCACCTGCCCGTCCACCAGATGAACCTCCCGGCCCGCCCGCGATGCCACCCGCGGATCATGCGTCGCCACCACCAACGTCACCGCGTGTTCCTCCCGCAACCCCAGCAGCAACGACATCACCTCGTCTCCCGTGTGGGAATCCAGGTTGCCCGTCGGTTCATCCGCCAGCACCAACGCCGGTCGGTTCATCAGACAACGCGCTATCGCCACCCGCTGCTGTTCGCCGCCCGACATCTGGTTCGGTCGATGCCCCAAACGCGCCCCCCAACCCACCCCCACCAAAAACCCCATCGCCCGTCGCCGTGCCTCCCCACCCGGCATCCGCGCCATGCGACCCGGCAACGCCACGTTCTCCAACGCCGTCAGGTCCGACAACAGGTGGTACGCCTGGAAGATGATCCCCACCCGACGATTCCTGAATCCCGCCAGCGCCGACAATCCCCGGCCCGACAGCTTCTCCCCCTCGAAATGGATCGTCCCCGCATCCGGCACATCCAGGCCGCCCAACAGGTGGAGCAGCGTGCTCTTCCCCGCCCCAGACGCCCCGCGCAACGCCACGAACTCCCCGCGTTGCACCGTCAGATCGACCCCGCGCAACACCTCCAGCGAACGATCCCCCATCCGATAGGTCTTCCTCAGGCCACGCGCCGCAACGAGTTCCCCAGTCACACCACCACCCGGAACACCGGGCCGCGATTCAGTCCCCTCAATCATTGCGCAACGCCTCCACCGGCCGCATCGAGGCCGCTATCCATGCCGGAACCACCCCCGCCAGAAGACACATCACCAGCGACACCCCGCAGATCAGGATGAGGTCCGCCGGCAACACCAGCGCCGGCAATTCCGCAAAGCTGTAGATCGATTGCGGAAAGAGTTCCCTCCCCGTGAACCGTCTCATGAAATGCAGGAAGTCGTTCCGGATCGTCACCATCCCCACCCCCCCACCCAGACCCGCCATCACCCCAAGCCCACCCACCATCACGCTCTGGGTCATGAAAACCGCCACCACCTGCCCCGTCGTCGCTCCCAACCCCTTCAACATCCCGATCTCCCGCGTCTTCCGGATCACGAACGCGATCTGCGAACACACGATGCAGAACGCCGCCACCACCATCACGAAGAACAGGATGATCAACATGGCGTCCTTCTCCACTTCCAACGCCCCGAGGATGTCCCGGTTCTCGTCCATCCAACTGATCACCCGGTAATCCCCTCCCAACATCGTCTCCAGGCTCCGTTGCCGTGCCCGCGTGTTCTCCACGCTCGAATCATCCAGCATCACCGACAATCCACTCACCCCTGCCCGAACAGGTCCTGCGCGTTCGCCAACGAAACCGCCACGAAGTTCGCATCGATCTGCTCATATCCCACGTGGAAGATCCCCCGGACCTCGAAGTTCTCCGCCGGTACCACCTCCAGTTCCTTCCGATTCCGACTCGCCAACATGCGGTCGATCGCCTTGGTCGAGTACAACGCCACCCGATCCCCGATGTTCAGGTTGAACTGGTCCGCCATCGAACTTCCCACCAGCAACCCCGAGCCGCGCAGGTCGAACCCGCCCTGCACTACCTTGTTGGTCAACTCGCTCACCCGCCCTTCCAACCCGGAATCAATCCCCCGAACCACCGGCGCCAGGCTCTGCGGCCCCATCAACCGCGCATCCGGCTGCGTCTGCATCAATACCTGTCCCAACACAAACGGCGCCGCTCCCCGCACCCCGTCATGCGTCTCCACCTGACGCATCACCGTCTCCCAATCCTCCAACGGAGCCCCCGGCGTCCCCACCTTCAGATGCGCATTGAACCCGATCAGCTTCTGTCGCAACTCGCGATCAAACCCGGTCATCACCGCGATCACCACGATCAACACCGCAACCCCCAACGTCACCCCCAGCACACACAACAGCGTGATCATCGACACGAAGTTCCGCTTCGGTCGCAGATAACGCAGGGCCAACCCCAACTCAAACGGGAGATTCAGCACGGGCCGCGACGCTACCCGTCAGGCCCCGATTGACAAGATTCCTCCCGCCGGGTCGGAGGCAGTTTTCCATCGATCCAATCAATACCTCCGTCCGTTACTGACAGCCGGATAGTCATGTTCATGGTCAAGGCCCTCCCAGTCTCCACCGTTCTCCCTTTGAAATCACAGCAGCCACTCGGGACAGGTCGTGGGTTGCGCCCAGGCTTGTCCCTCTCTCGAAGGGATGGCAGGCGGTCGTGCGGGACTGAACGCCGCTTCCCAAGGGGCCGGTCAGGGAGGCGCACCCAGCCCGGAAAGGCTGCAACAGGCTCGGCCAGTGGCCGAAGTCGAATACCGTTGGAACCAATCCAACCCGCGGTGTCGCCTTGCCCAACTCCCCGATCCAGTCACTCCACAATCCGTCTGGGCCGACCCATCCCGGCCATTCGAGATCCACATCGGCGCAGTTGGGAGGGAAGCAACGGCGCAGCAGATTCCTCCGCAGACCGAGGAGTGAACGAGGCGCCCCACAGTGCGGGACGGCCAGCGGACGACGAGGACCTTGCGGAACCCGATCCAGCCCAGACAACCGATCCAGCTGCATGGATCCGACCCAGTTCCAAACCCCACATCCTGCAGCCTATCCAGCCAAGGGAAATTCGTTTTGACAGAGCCACCCAACTAAGCTGCGATTGGTCAGTCTAAACAACGTTCGATTCACTGACCAAGACCAAGAAGATTGTCAGACGACTCCGATCGCCCCT
>CAZDYB010000251.1:0-6653 GCA_964509045.1 uncultured Akkermansia sp. | reverse complement strand
CCGCGATTCAAACTGTTCCTGATGATGGTGCTGGAATTCTTCATCTGGGGTGCGTGGCTGCCATTGATCTGGGGGTACATGGGCAAGGGCGATGGAGCGTTGGGGTTCAGTTCCCTGCAGATCAGCTGGATCGGGAGCGCCTTCGCGATCGCGTCGTTGGTGGGGATCTTCTTCAGCAACCAGTTCGCTGACCGGACGTTTGCGGCTGAGAAGTTCATGGCGGCGAGCCACCTGATCGGCGGGTTGGCCATGCTGGCATTGTACTGGACGACCTCGTTCCCGGCGTTTTTCGGGCTGATGCTGCTGCATTCGCTGTGTTACGTGCCGACAATCTCGGTGGCCAACTCGTTGGTCTTCGCGAACATCAAGGATCCAGCCAAGGACTTCGGAGTGGTGCGGATGGGCGGGACGATCGGCTGGATCCTGGCTTCGTGGCCCTTGTATTTCCTGCTGGAGGGGAAAGAAGGAGCGGCGGCGATGACGGCGACGAAGTCGATCTTCCTGGTGTCGGGAATTGCGTCGCTGGTGCTGGCTGCCTTCTCGCTGACGTTGCCGCACACGCCGCCGAAGCCGGCAGCGCCGGGTGAGGGCCTGGCGTGGTTGAAGGCGGGCAAGAAGTTGATGGTGCCCTTCGTGATGGTGTTGTTCGTGGTGACCTTCGTGGATGCGACCATCCACAACGGGTACTTCCTGGTCACCGGCGGCTTCCTGGAAACCAAGGTGGGTTTCGCGAAGAAGTGGATCATGCCGATCATGAGCCTGGGCCAGGTGGCAGAGATCCTGACCATGGTGTTCCTGGGCGGGGTACTGAAGAAGCTGGGTTGGAAGGTGACGATGGTGATCGGGATCCTGGGGCATGCCGCGCGGTTCTCCATCTATGCGTTCTTCCCGGACAGCCAGCCGTTGATCATCGCGGTGCAGCTCCTCCATGGCATCTGCTACGCCTTCTTCTTCGCGACGGTTTACATCTTCATCGATGCGGTGTTCCCGAGCGATGTGCGGACGAGTGCGCAGGGGTGGTTCAACCTGTTGATCCTGGGCCTGGGCGATCTGGCTGCGAAATGGACGTTCATTCCTCTCATGGGCAAGTTTCTGCCGGAGGGTCAACCGGGAGATTACAAGACCTTGTTCCTGATCCCGGCGGGCATGGCGGTGGTGGCGGCGATCCTGATGGTGGTGTTCTTCCGTCCACCCACCCGGGGCCCCACCCAGGTGGGTGCCACGGCGCCGGCGCACTGAGTGGAATCCTTCCTGCTGAGCCAACCCTGAAGAACACCTCATGAACCGTCGCCAATTCCTCCACTCGGCTGCCGTCGCTTCTGCGGCGGTGGCATTGCCCTCGCTGATCACCGGATGCGCCACGGGCGCGGTGGTGGGTGGGGTCAACACCCCGCCACGAGGCCAGAAGTATGGCATCTCGCTGGCCCAATGGTCCCTGCACAAGACGTTGTTCGCGAAGAAGCTCGACCCGCTGGACTTCCCGGTGGTGAGCCGGCGGGATTACGGGATCGAGGCGATCGAGCTGGTCAACCAGTTCTACAAGGACAAGGCGACGGACGCGGCGCATCTGGGCGAGTTGAAGCGACGTGCGACGGGTGAAGGCGTTCGGATCCTGTTGATCATGGTGGATGGCGAAGGGGCGTTGGGGCATCCGGAGGCGGACAAGCGTCGGCAGGCGGTATTGAACCATCACAAGTGGGCGCAGGCGGCGCGTTCATTGGGTTGCCACAGCATCCGGGTGAATGCCGAGACCAACGGGGTGGGAAGCTGGGACGACCAGCAGAAGCGGGCGGCGGATGGTCTGGCTGAGTTGTCGCTGTACTGCGCGACCCTTGGGTTGAACTGCATCGTGGAGAATCACGGCAACCTGTCTTCCAACGGCCAGTGGTTGGCCGGGGTGATGCGCCGCGTGAACCTGCCGAACTGCGGCACCCTGCCGGACTTCGGGAACTTCCGGATCGACAACCGCGGCACGGAATATGACCGGTACCAGGGCGTGGCGGAGCTCATGCCATTTGCCAAGGCGGTCAGTGCCAAGTCCTATGACTTCGATGCGCAAGGCAACTGCGTGGAGACGGATTACGACCGGATGATGAAGGTCGTCCTGGCATCGGGATACCGGGGTTTTGTCGGGATCGAGTACGAGGGCGGCAAGCTGTCGGAATCGGACGGGATCATTGCCACCCGCAAGTTGCTGGAGCGCGTGCGGGGTTGATTTCGGGGAACGATCATGGCCACAGGAACACATTCACGCAGGGATTCGCCGCTGATGCGGTGGATGCGTGTCTTGCTGTTGCTGGGTTGGCTCGGTTCGGCGCAGGGGATCAGCCCGTTCCTGGTGCTGGCGGCTGCGGTGTTGGACGGCGACCACATCGTCAGGGTGGGCACCTCGTCCCAAGGTGACCTGGCGGTGAAGCTTTCGCATCGCGATGACAAGGGTGCGGAAGGGTTCCATCGGCATGACCTGGTCTGTTCCTTGATCGTGGCCTTCTCCGAGGGCAAAGGGAGTGCCGCGACCGATCACATCCTTTCGTTCAGATCGGTGGACGACGCGTCGGAAGGGTTGCGCGGGGTTTCCGACGGGGCCGGACGGCACCGGATCGAGCCACCGGAATTCCGGTGGGCCTGGAGTGCGCCCGCGGGGTTGATGCCGGCAGGGAGCGTGCCGCGCGGGCAGGAGTGGACGTGGTCGCCTGATCTTGGGTTGAGGACGCGGACGACGGTCATGCAGTGCTGAGGAGGGCGGTTCCCGCCCCACGGTGATCCGCGATCGCGGATCGCCATTCCCCCCGGTCCTTTCCGGGCTGGGAAAACCTCAACTGCAACCGTCCTTCCAACCGTTCCCAATTCCATGAAACCGTCCGCGTTCCTTGGCCGCATCCTGTGTGGCCTCCTGATTTCGACCGCAACCCTTGCCGCGCCCGTCAGCGTTTCGTCGCTCATCGAGCGCGCCGTGGCCACGCATCCGGAGCTTCGCTATTACGAGGCAGAAGTGGAGGTGGCCCGGGGCGGGAAGACGAAGGCGGGAGAGATCCGCAATCCGGATCTCATGACGGGAGTGGGCAACTGGCGGGTCCGGGACCTGGCCACGGGAGGGGTGAGCGATGGTCCGACCTGGTCGGTCCAGCTCACGCAGAGTTTTGAGTGGCCCGGGCGTCTTTCGTTGAGGAAGGCGATTGCGCAACGGGAGATCGGGTTGGCGCAGCTCGGGCTGGAACAGTTCCGGGGGGCATTGGTGGCGCGTGTCCGCACCCTCTCCTGGAAGATCCTGGCCGCGCAGGAACGGGTGAGGGCGTCGGACGAAGTGGCGCAGCGTTTCCAGACATTGGCGGCGGTGTTGCTCCAGCGGGATCCGGCGGGAGCGGCGCCCCGGTTCGAGGCACGTATCATCCAATCGACGGCGCTCACGTTGGGATCGGAGGCGGCGACGGCCCGTCGGGATCTGGCTGAGGCGCGATTCGAATTGAACCAGCTCCTGGGTGAGCCGGCGGAGAATCCGCTGGAACTGGCGATGGAAGAAATCCCGCTCGACCTGCCGCCGCCGTTGGAGCTGTTGATGGAGGAGGCGCGCCGGAAGAATTTCGATCTGCGGTCGCGGATCCTGGAAGTGGAGCAGCAGGGGTTTGAGGTGAAGCTGGCGGAGAACGAACGGTGGCCGGCGGTGAGCGTGGTCCCCTACTTCCAACGCCAGAGCAGCGAGACGCGGGAGACCCAGGCGGGGATTGGCGTCTCCATTCCGCTGCCCCTCTGGAATCGCAACAAGGGTGCGATTGAATCCGCGAAGGCGCGGGAGACGCAGGCGGCGGTGTTGTTGACGGCGCAGATGCGGCAGTTGGAGCGGGATGTGGCGGCCGGGCTGAGTGATTACCGGATCCACATGGACGAGTTGGTGAAGTGGCCGGCGGACACGCTCACGGCATTCCGTGAGGCGGCGCGGGAGGCGGATGAGCATTACCGGCTCGGGGCATTGCCGTTGTCGACGTACACGGAGCTACAACGGCAGTACATCGACTCGGTGACGGCGGTGTTGGGATCGCAGTTGGGGGCGGTGGAATCCCGCCTGCGCCTGGAGTTGTTGACGGGCACCCGGATGGGACGGTGAACGGCGTTGCATCCTGAACTTCATCCACGACGAACATGCTCCGATTCATTCTGGAATTCTCGGTCCGCCAGCGTGCCCTGGTGGTGTTGGGTGCGCTGGGCCTGTTGGCAGCGGGCCTGTACTCACTCCTGCTGTTGCCGATCGATGCCGTCCCGGACCTGACCGGGCCGCAGGTGCAGGTGAATGTGAATGTCCCGGCGCTGGCGCCGGAGGAATCCGAACGGGCGGTGACGCGCCCGGTCGAGATGGCGTTGTCGGGAATGCCCGGGGTGGTGGATTCCCGATCCATCACCAAGTTCGGCCTGAGCCAGGTCACCATCGAGTTCGAGGACGGCACGGACATCTACCGGGCGCGACAGCTGGTGACGGAACGGTTGACGGGAGTGTTGGGGGAATTGCCACCGGGAAGCAGCCTGAGTCTGGCGCCGATCAGCACCGGCCTGGGGGAGATCTTCTATTACACGCTGCACTGGAAGGAGGGGGCGGTGGAAAGGCCGGCGGACGAACGGGAAGGCCTGATGCGCCTGTGGGAGACGCATGAGTACCTGGTGAAGCCGATGCTGCGCACGGTCCAGGGCGTGGCGGAGATCAACAGCAATGGCGGACATCAACGGCAGGTGACCGTTGAACCCGTGCTCGACCGCCTCAAGGCGGCCAACATGACCGTCGGCGAGTTGGCCGACATCATCCGGGGCAATGTCGAAAACGCCGGTGGCGGGGTGATCAACCGCGGAGGGGAGCAATTGACGATCCGCAGCGTGGGTCGGGTCACCACGGCGGAGGAGATCGCACGCCTGCCCATCCAGTTCGGTGCCGCGGTGGAACCGATGCGGGTGAGTGACGTGGCGAACGTGCAATGGGGAGCCGGATTCCGGGGAGGGGCGGCCACCATGGATGGCGGGGAAGTGGTGCTGGGGACGGTGATGATGCTGATGGGACAGAACGCCCGGGAAGTGTGTCATCGGGTGGAACCGCGCCTGGAGGAAATCCGGCAGAAGCTGCCCCCGGGGATGGATGCGACCATTGTGTTCAACCGCTCCGAGTTGGTGGAAGCCACGGTCGGCACGGTCCAGAAGAACCTCATCGAAGGAGCGGTGCTGGTGGTGGTCGTCCTGCTCATCCTCCTCGGCAACTGGCGTGCGGCGCTCATCGTGTCGCTGGCCATCCCGCTTTCGTTCCTGTTCGCCATCTGCGGCATGGTCCAGGGCGGCTGGTCCGGCAACCTCATGAGCCTGGGGGCGGTCGACTTCGGGCTGATCATCGACGGGGCGGTGGTGATGGTGGAGAACATCGTGCGTCGGCTGGGCGTGAGGCAGCATCACCTGGGGCGGGTGCTGACCCGGGAGGAACGATCCCGCGAAGTGCTGGCGGCCAGCCGGCAGGTGGCGAGTCCGATGTTCTTCGGGGTATTGATCATCGCCATCGTGTATCTGCCGATCCTCACGTTGACGGGTGTGGAGGGTAAGATGTTCCGGCCGATGGCGGTGACGGTGATCTTCGCTTTGGCGGGCGCGCTGCTGTTGTCGCTCACGCTGATGCCGGCCCTGTGTTCGTTCCTGCTGGGCGGCAACATCGCCGAGAAGGAGAACGTCATCATTGCGACCATCAACCGGATCTTCCAGCCGTTGCTGCGGGTGGTGATCCGCGCCCGTTGGCCGGTGACCTTGGCGGCGGTCGTGTTCTTTGCGTTCTGCGGATGGCGCTTCACCCGGTTGGGTGCGGAGTTCGTGCCGAAGCTCGACGAGGGATCCATCGCGGCGATGATCTATCGCAAGGTGGGGATGGGGTTGGATGAGTCGCTTCGGGAAGACCTCGAGCTGGGACGGCGGATCCGGGAAAGGTTTCCCATGGTGACGCGGGTATTCTCACGGAGCGGCACGAGCGAGGTGGCGACCGATCCGATGCCGCCGAACGAGACCGACATCTACATCCAGTACCTGCCGTTGAAGGAATGGTCGAAGGGACCCGGGTTGCCCCGCAACAAGGCGGAGTTGGTTGCGGCGATCGGGGAGGAGGCGCTGAGGCTGAACCCGGACCAGACGATCGAGTTCGGCCAACCGATCGAGACACGTTTCAACGAGATGATGGAGGGAACCAAGGCCGAGTTGGCCGTGCGGATCTATGGCACCGACTTCGACGAACTCGACCGGTTGTCGGCGCAGGTCCGCGATGTCATCAGTGCCACGCCCGGCGGCAAGGCCGAGTTGGAGACCGACGGGCGTACCCGTTCCATCATGCTGCAGGTGAAACGCGAGATCCTGTCCAAGTACAACATCCCGCTTTCCGAGGTGAACAGCGCCGTTTCCGCCGGGTTGGGTGGCGAGGTGGTCGGGGAGGTGGTGGATGGCAATCGCCGGCGGGACATCGTGGTGCGCCTGCCGGAGGCTGACCGGTCCCGGGAGGAGATGATGAAGGCGTTGCCGTTGCGGGTGGGTGAGTCCGGGATGATTTCCCTGGGGGATGCCGTGGACATCCGGACCGAGGAAACGGTGGAGCCCATCCGACACAGCAGCACGCAGCGTCGGGCGGCGTTGATGGTTGCGGTGGAGGA
>CAZDYB010000250.1:0-6705 GCA_964509045.1 uncultured Akkermansia sp. | reverse complement strand
AGGAACACGGGATCGTCCCGCGAGGAGTTCAGCGCGCGGTCGAAGCCGGGCTGAGTTCACAGCCGCAGGGACGGGCGGCGGTTGCGGCCGCGCTTCACGAGAATGCGGAGCAGTTCGATTACACCGAGACGTTGCGCGAACTGGAACAGGAAATGGTCTCCGCCGCTGAGAATCTCGAGTTCGAGAAGGCTGCGTTGCTCCGTGACCAGATCCGGGAGTTGAAGGGACGGGCCGGAGGCGCCGACTTCAAGGCGCCGGCAGCAACCCGCCAGGCCCGGGAAGGTTCCAGGGGGAAGAAACGGTACGGCAACCGCAGGTGATTGGCGCCGGGTGACCTCGACTGCCATCGAGCGGGTCATTCGTTGCCGGCTGCCGGCAAGGTCTTGTCGAACCAATCCGCCAGGCGCTTCACCTCTTCAGGCAGTGTCAGCCACGGATGTCCACCACCGGCCTTCACGATCAACTCAGCCTTTCCGCCTGCGGCCACCAAGGCATCCCGCAGCCGTTCCGAATGCCGGAGGGGCACCACCTTGTCGGCATCTCCATGGATCAACAGGAATGGGACATCGGTCCGTGTGACCCGATGCACCGGCGAGATCTCCCGCGCCATCTCCTTCAAGTCGGCTTCCGACCGGGTTCCCGCACCTCCGACGTAGAGCAACGGACCGAGAACGTTCAGATCCCCCATCTTGCCGTCCTTCCAATCGACGAAGTCGGTGGGCGGAAAGAAGACGCCAACGGCGCGAACGGAGGTGTCATGACGCTCGAGGAGATTGCGTGACTCAGGCTTGGCAGCCATCGGGGTGAGTGCGGCGAGGGTTGCCAGATGCCCGCCGGCCGAGGCTCCGGTCAGGCCAAGTCGGGTGGGATCAATCCCATACTGGGCGGCGTTCTGTTTGACGTGTCGGATGGCCAGCTTGACGTGTTGATCCATCTCCAGGGCGGTGTACCGGGTACGGGATCCGGGCCGGATGGCGAAGACGGTGTAGCCGCGGGCACAATGGATGTCGTAAAGCTGTGCCAGGGTGTGGTCCCGGATCTTGCCCCGGTCCGAATACCAGGCGCCGCTGGCGACATCGATGATGGCGAGGCCGTTGGTCTTGGCGGTGGGGACGAAGACATCCATGAGCAACCCGGTGCCGTGGGCCTCGGCATAGACGAGATCCTTGCGCTGTTCGTAGGGTGCGGCAGTGGCGGAAGGTGTGTTGAACAGCACACCGGTGAGCAGGACGAGACCGCTCAGGGCGGCTGACAATCGAAGGGACCGGGACGAAAGGGACGGGTTCATGGTGGCGCGAGTGGGCGCCAGCATGGGTCCGGATCGGGCACCGGTTCAATCTTCGAGGCGGTCGCTGGAACATCGATGGGGAATGCTCCCGTTCGACTTCCGGTGACCAGGCCGGATAGGCTTCAGGCCATGTTCCACGGGAATCGATCCCTGCCTGCGTGGTCCCCGCTCATCTCCTCAGCCTCGCGCCTCCTGTTTCCCATCACCTTCAGCCTCCTGTTGTCCAGTCGCGAAGCCCTGGCCGCACCGTTGGGAATCCGGCCGGTGTGGGGCGAAATCAACGGTGTGGTCACGGTGGGATATCGGATGGGCGACACGGTGGTGGTACGGGCGAAGGCGTCCGCTCCGGCAGGAGTGGAGATCCGGTGGCCGGGTTCCGGATTGGAACCGGTCGCGTTCCGTCCGCGTCGACAGCAAGGGACGGTGGTGGAACTGGGACCCGTCCGGATGCGTGACCTGGAGTTGCGTCTACGGATCGAGCAGAGGTCAGCCACGTTGGTCGAGCGCACGCTCGAGGTGACCGCTCATGCTCCAGGCCGGTTCGCCGTCGCGTTCCCCCTGGATACTGCCGTGACCGGGGAGTTTGGGTCGTTCACCGGTTCCCGCGTCGAACGGACCCTGTTCGATACGGTGCGGGGCACACCGCATACCGAGACGTTCCCGGTGGGGTTGTTGCGGACGGAGAGGGCGGTCTTTGGGTTGATCGCGGATTCGCCGGGTCTCTGGGAGAATCGATGCCAGGTGCTGCTGGATCCGGCGGCGGGACGGTTGGCGGTGTGGACGGGGGATGGGCGCGATCCGTATCCGCTGGTGATCCGTCCACCGGAGGATGCCCGGGATACGTATCAGTATCAGATGGATGGTTGGCAGGCCGTGGGGGCGGGGGAGACCCGCCAATTCAAGACCTGGGTCTTTGCAAGTCCGGCGCGTTCCCATTACGACGCCCAGTTGGCCGCCCATCTGGCGGTGGCAAATGGTCACGGATGGAATTCGTCGGCGCTGGAGGCAATCCTGCGGAACACTTCGCACTTCCTGCTGCGTCGCAATCTGGCGCTCGATGCCGACGGTCGGGCCCGTGAGGGTCGCTATATCTTCATCTCGGGGCCGGGCTACGGATGGAAGCAGTGGGTGGTGGATGGATTCTATACCGCCCTGGGACTGGATGACCCGGAGAAGACGATTGAGTCGAATCGGGCCGTTTTCTGGACCCGGATGGATTATGAGGACAATGCCCAGTATTACCTCATCTGGGCTGTGCTCATGAAGCGGGCGGGTGGAATGGTGAACCTGCCATTGGCCCGCAAGGCCCTCGATTTCATCCGGCAGCACGAGGTAGACGGACTCTATGTGCCGCCTTCGTTGCCGGGTGCGCCAAATCCCCAGGGTTGGAAGACCTACCACGATGTGTTGCCGTACGAGGCCGGGGATTGTCCGGCGAGCAACCAGGGATTCCACTGCGGAGCATTGATGGCGGCGCAGGAGTTGGGCCTCGGAGTGGAAGATGCCGATGTCGAACGGGCGATTGCCGGTTATCGATCCCTGTTCAATGTCGGCCATGGATTCATGCCCACCAGTCGGATGCAGTCGGATGTCCTGGGACAGGATACGCTTTACGGCGCCACGCTGACCTACGCGGTGTTCGGTCGGAAGCTGCTCACGGATGAGCAGGTGCTGACCCATTTCCGGACTTCGGAGAAGGTGAAGACGCCGTATGGGTTGAGGGTGATCTCGGGGGCTGATGGATCGCTGTTGCCCGGGCACAGTGGGGTTTATTGCCACGGCGGATCCTGGTTTCTGAATGATGCCGCCAATTACCTGTTGGCCGAGGTGCATGGGTTGCCCGGGACCGAGGCGGACGCCCTGGTGGTGGAACGGATCCGACGCGAGATCGCTCGGGTGCCCGCCTTCAATGAGTCCATCAGCACCGTCGACGGACATCCCCACGGGCACATCCTGTACTGCTGGAACTCCGGCTATTGGTGGCTGCGGAAGGAGGTTCGACGAAGGATGGGTGCGACCGGTCCGGATCCGGTTGGAGCAGCGCTCGACCAGGGGCTTGGCGTGGTGCGGGTCGAAGGGGAGTTGCGACTGGAACGCTGAAGCGGGGGGGCACCTCCCTGCTTCACGGAAGGAAGATGGGTTGTCCGGGCCAATGCTGGATTGTTCGATCGGCCGGTTGGGTTCAGGATGATCGGCCAGGCGATATCCTCCAGTTGGGATGGATGGGTGCTTCCGTTCAGCGCAAAGGCGACGGTCGTAATCCTGACCAACTGTCGGACAGGACGCCGATGTTCTCCCTGGATCCTGAATTGAAGTCTCATGGCCAAGAAACCTGCCCCGACCGCCATCAAGTACTGGCTCACTTTTTCGTCGAAGGACATCCAACGGCCCCTGCTGTGGGAGATGAGCCAGCGTTACGAGGTCGTCTATGACATCCGCAGCGCGAGCATCGGCCCCGATATCGGCGTGGTCGGGCTCGAACTATCCGGTGATTCGAAAGTCATCGCTTCAGCCATCCGATGGCTGGCCAAGCGTGGAGTTCAGGTGGACCCGATTTTTTGAGGTCCGGGAACCAATGTCTCAGCGTTGATCCTCCCTGAAACGGAAGGGAGGGCGGCCGGTCAGGTCGGCACTGGTGAAGGTGGGGCACCAGTGTTTCTCCACGTGCTCGATCACGAGATCGGTTCCGGTGAAGTGATCCACGCCCGGTGGACGTTCCGGGTTGTACATGGTGTCGGTCAGGTCGCGCAGCAGTGCGACATTCTTGCCGAGATAGACCTGCTGACGGATGGCGAACGGCCGGCCAAGGACACACATGTTCAGGTGTACCCCGCAGAGGATCACGTTTTCGATGCCCCGCGCGGCCAACAGGTTCCAGGTCTCCTGGCCGTCATCGGTGAGGGCATCGCCAGGAGCGATTCCAATGGTGGAGATCTGGCGGGTCCAGGCTTCCCGGATGGTGCATTTGGTGCCGGTGCAGGAGCAGCCCATGTCGGAATCGTCGATGGGCAGGACGCGTTCGTGTTGGGGATCCGTCCAGCACCAGGCGGTGCCCCAGCGTTCCGCAGTGGCGAGGGGCACCGGTGTCTTCACAAAGGACGCTGCCTGGGCGAGTCGACGTTGCGGGGTGTCCTTGTAGAAGCTGGTGACACTGCTGGGGGCGTGGAGGATGAACACGCCGCGTTTGCGAGCCTGCTGGACGACCTGATCCACGACGGGAGCCAGTTCCACCACCCGCCGAGCAGCGGATTTGCACCAGTGATCATCCCACATGTCGCAGATGATCAGGGCGGTCTTTTTCGGGTCCCATTCCACCGGTCTTTCTGTCAGGACGAAAATGCCGGGTCGCGTCTCCGGGCGTGAACGGAGGGTGAGACGGAGGGGGGGATCGTCGGCGAATACGGGAAGGATCATGACGAGCGAAACAAGCCCGAAGAGAGCCGAGCGGAACCATCCGGAAGTTTGCAGGATGGGGTGATGTGCAGGGAGGTTCATGGGTTGGAGGCTACGGATGCCGGCGTCCGACTGGAAGGGTTGGAGTGGAGGACGTCAGGCAACCCCAACTCAATCCTTTTGATGCAGGTGGATGGTTCGGGTGGGGAATGCGAACTGGAGGCCTTCGGCGTCGAAGCGTGCCTTGATCTGAAGGTTGATTTCTTCAAGGGCCACGGTGTATTCGCGCCAATCCTGAGTGTTGCACCACCAAAGCACATTGATGTTGAGGAAGAAATCACCGTACCGATTGAAATGGATGATCGTGTCCTTGGTTTTGGGGTGGGCATTGAAGATTTCCCGCAACAGGTCCGACGCCAGTTTCACCCTCTCTGCCGGAGTGTCGTAGGTGATTCCGAAGTCGAGGTTGCCCCGGATGGTGGGGCGCATGCTGATGTTGGTGACCGTGTTGCTGCCGGTCGGACGATTGGGGACGGTGACGAGGACTCCCTCGAGGGTCCGGATCCGGGTGGCGCGCAATCCCATCTCTTCGACCATGCCATCGACATCGGTGCCGACTTGGATGCGGTCGCCGACCTTGAAAGGGCGGTCCATGAAGACGGCAACGGCGCCGAAGATGTTGGCGACCGTATCCTGGGCGGCCAGGCCGAGGGCTAGGCCGAGGATGGATACCGAGCCGAGTATGGCGGTGATGTTGATGCCGAGGTTCTGGATGAGGGTGAGGGCGGCGACGACACAGATGACGACCTTGATGATCTTGCTGATGAGGAACAGGAAATGGGTGTTGAACGCCCGGTCACCATCGTCCTTCAGGCTCGATTGCCAGATGCCGACGATCGCGTCCACGGCCTTGAGCACGACGTAGAGTATGGAAAAGGCGACGATGACGGCCGTGATGCGGGAGACGTAGCTGGCTGCGGTAGGTGGCCAGGCGAACAACTGGAGTCCGATGTGCAGGAAGATGACGAAGCTGATGACACGGACGGGTCCATTGGCCATCCCAACGATGATGTCATCCCAATGACTCGAGGTGCGTGCGGCCCAAGCCTTCAATTGGGTGCGGACGATTCGATCGAGGAGGCTGGAAACGAGAAACGCCAACACCATGTAAAGGAGGGTGGCGACATACTGCCAAAGGGGATTGCCTAGGACAGTGACCTGGAGCGAGGCAACCCGGTTGAGCCCAAACGAGAGGACATCCTGATGGGTCTCGACGAAGGATCGTGTAGGCAGGGCTTGGACCAACGGAAGGAGTGCGTTGGAGTTGCCGTTCGTCATTCCCGTGTCTGGTGGGGGTGGCGGGGTCGGTGTTTGTGCCAGAGCATTGTTCCAGACGGACCAAACGATTCCAGCCACGCAAAGCAGCACCCAGATCGGGATGGACCAACGTTCAAGACGGCGAATCAGCATTACCTAAAGGACTTACCGGTGTTGGGTCTGAATGGCAATTCATCGGTTGGCCAGGGCGGGTGGATGGGATGGGTTGATGGGATTCTCTCAACGTTGGGCACCAGACATCGGCACACAGCCTGTCCCCAAGACGGCATTGGGCCGGTCTCGCCCAGCAGACGCTGCTGATGGACCGCTGGATGGTGCACAGATCCGAGAGCGCGAACCTGAAAAATGGGCCCGAGGACGATGGTCCCGGGGACAGGCACTCCGAAACATGGCCTTTGTTGCTTCCACTTCCGCAGGGACAGGCTCCATCCCCCCTTCGAACCAAGTCTGGGGACAGGCTCTTCGCCTCACCCTCCACCCTTCAGGGACAGGCTCTTTGTCTGAAACCCATCGCCCGCCGTGGCGTATCCACTCCCAACGTCCAGCGCACCACCCGCGCTCCGGTCTCATCCAGGCACCATCAGTCCCATCGACCACATCCACTTCCCGCATCCCCATCCCATCACACACGCCCATCCCCATGCGCACCCCCAGACTCATGGCTCCAGCCCACGCCAGCGCCGGCT
>CAZDYB010000249.1:0-6796 GCA_964509045.1 uncultured Akkermansia sp. | reverse complement strand
CATTCCGCACCCCAATCCCTCCCTCAGGAGCGCGGAATTCATTCCGCACCCCAATCCCTCCCTCAGGAGCGCGGAATTCATTCCGCACCCCAATGCCTCCCTCAGGAGCGCGGAATTCATTCCGCACCCCAATCCTTCCCTCAGGAGCGCGGAATTCATTCCGCACCTCAATCCCTCCCTCATCCGCGGCCACGAAAGCCGCGCCCCCGCGAATCAGGGCTTCGCACTCGCCGCCAGATACTCCAGCAGACCGGCCAGGTCCGCCGGTGGCAATTGCTCAAAGCCACCCGGCATCAACGATTGATCCGACGCTTCCAACGACTGGATGTCCTTCCTCAGGACCACGTGTTTCTGTCCTGCCGTATCCAGGATCTCCACGCTCGTCGCCGTCTCGGTGTCCAATCGGCCCGACACACTGTCGCCATCGCGCTTCACCACCGTCCACATCCGGTAATTCGCCTCCACCGACCGGTTCGGATCCAGGATCTCCACCAGCAACTCCGCCTTGGGTCGCACGCCGATCCCGGTGAGGTCAGGCCCGATCCGCTGTCCCTTGCCATTCAACGCATGGCAGATCTGGCAGGCCGACTCGAACACTTCACGCCCACGGGCCACATCGCCGGTCTGGGACGCGACCGGCAACAACTTCGCGATCATGGCCTCCATCTCGGCGTTGGTGCGGATCGATTTGCGTCCCTCGACCTCGCGGGCCTTGGTGGACACCCCGCGATCCGGGTGATTCCTCAACTGCCGCCAATGGTCCGCGGCCAGATCCGTCCGATCCAACCGCCCGGCTTCCACGGCGCCCAACAGGCTCAGTGCCCATTCCCCACGGCGCGTGAGGGTGGCGATCACGGTCCGACGCGCCGCCGGCGTCAGCTTCGGCCAGGCCGCCAGCATCTCGTCCGCAGTCGATGCCTGACGACTCACCCCCGCAGCCTGGAGCAGTCCGCCATTCAATGACGGGGCTGTCTGCGGCGTGATCAGGGCCAGGATCGCCCGGATCGATTCCGGCCGGTCATCCAGCGACACCAACCGCCGCGCCAGGGCGATGCGGTCCTCGTCCTTCAGACCTTCCCCCGCCACCTCACCGCGCAGGGCCGCAGCGGTACGCGCCACCATGTCCTCGAACAGATCCCGACGCCCCCACTTGTCCGCCAGGGCAATCAGCGAACTCCGCGCTGAATCCGGCAGGCCATTGGCCAGCGTCTTCAACAACGTCACCTCCGACGACGCAATCTCCGGTGCCGTCCCCTGTGGCCAACCCGATGCCAACCCATCCAGGATCGGACCCACCGCCGTCGCCGGTGCGCGACCCGCCAACGCCAACAACGACATCACCCCGTCCCGATCCCGGGCCGCCCGATGAGCCGCCACCACCCGCAACGCGGCGCCGGCCTCACTCGAAATCCGCGCCGCACCCGCTGCTGCGGGTTGGAGTGCCGCACGCAGGAACCCGTTCTCATGACGCGCACCCGCCGCCGTTGCGGCATGGTTCAACCACCGATCCCCCGCGTTCCGCTCCTCGCCCAGCACAGCATACACCGCCGCCCCCACCGCATCCGACACCGGCATCTCCGCCATGGCCAGCAACGCCGCCAAACGCACCTGTGCATCCACATCCTTCAACGCCCCGGCCGACATCAACGCCTCGCTCCCCGCGGCATCCCGCGGCAACGCCACCACCGCCGCGCGTCGCACCGCGGCGCTTCGATGTCGCAACGCCGGCATGATGCCCGCGCGGACTTCGCCCCGGTCGACGGCGCCCAGGCCGTGCAGGGTCCACAACGCATGCTGCGCGCCGACGTTCAACCCCAGCGGATCCACCGCCGGATCCGCCACCAACCGCATCAGGGCAGGCACCGCATCCGACGCCTGACGCTCCACCAAAAGGCGCTGCGCATGCATCCGCCACAGCTGGTTGTCGTTCTTCAACGCCGACACCAGCGTCGCCGTGTCCGCCTTCGACAGATCCATGGCCCCGATCTTCCGCGCTGAATTCCACGTCACCCGATGGATCCGGCCATGGCGCTTGTCCCGCAACGGCGTCTCGTAGGCGTTGCCTTTCCCGTTCTTGAACCCATGCGGGGTCGGGTTGTGCTGGATGATGTAATTGTACCAGTCCAACACCCACAACGCCCCGTCCGGACCCACTTCCGCCATGATCGGGGCGTACCATTCATCCGAGCTGGCCAGGAAACTCTTCAGGTTCACCGCCGAGAAATCCGCACCCTTGCCGTCCAGGCGGAATTGTCCGACCAGATGCCCGGTCGGTTCACAGACGAAGGCGATCCGATTCCAGAATTCGGCGGGAAAATTGCGCGCGGTGTACAGGGCATGCCCGGCGCCGGCGGTGTACCGCCCATGGGCATCCACCTGCCGCACCTCTTCGGTCACCGGATAGAAATCCTGGCGGTCCGCGATGGTCTCCATGCGGCTGGCGGACCAGCCACTGACGGCTTCGTAATACCGGTTGGGGATCGACATGTACCACGAGGCATTGTTGTTCGCGGTCGACCCGAACACCGTGCCGTCTTCACTGAACCCGAGGCCCCAGGTGTTGTTGTTGCTCGACTTGATGAACTCCAGCTTCGAGCCGTCCGGCCTGAAACGGAACACTCCCATGCCGAACCGCACCGGCTCACCCCCCACCGTCCCCTCAAACCCGCTGTAGCCCACCACACCCCAGATCCAGTTGTCCGGTCCATACCGCAGGTTCGACACCGTCGCATGGGTGTCGCCCATCCCCCAACCCCGGAACAGGTCCTTCCTCTCATCCGCCCGGCCGTCGCCATCGGTGTCCTTCAGGAACAACGTGCGCCCACTCTCGGTCACGATCAGGCCACCCCCTGAAAACACCATGGCGGTCGGAATGCTCAATCCCTCCGCAAACACCGTGAACCGGTCCGCACGCCCGTCTCCATCCGTGTCCTCACAGATCTTGATCCGATCCCGGCCCTTGCCCTCGGGTTGAAGCTCGTTCGGATAATCAATCGTCTCCGCGATCCACAACCGGCCCCGTTCATCCCAGGCCATGCAGATGGGTTTCAGGATCTCCGGTTCGGCCGCCCACAATGAGGGGGTGAACCCTTCCACCGTCACGAGATGCGGCAACGAATCCGTCGGTGACAGCGGCAGTTGCATCCGCGAAATGGCTTCGCCCTGCGTCCCCCACTTTTCACCGGGCAGATAATTCGGGATGGCCGAGGGCGAGTTGGTATAGGGCAACGGCGGCAGACCGGTTCGGGCCTTGAGATTCGATTCCGCCGGTGTCCCCGCCAAAAGCAGGGAGGGAGAACCCACAACCAGGGCGGCCAGCGTCGCAGACAGGACACGACGCGGCTCGGTGCTCACAGGGAAACGCATGGCAACACCGTCGCACGCATCGTCCGCCTCCTGAATGAAGTTTCGCGCAACAACTACGGAGGAATTTGCCTGCAACCCACCCCTCACTTCGTCGCAAACAACAGGATCAACACACCCAGCACGATCCGATAGATGGCGAACCCGGTGAACCGATGGGTCCGCACATACCCGAGCAACCAGCGCACCACCACAAACGCCGAGATCGCCGCCACCACACAGCCCAGCAGGATCAGGGACCACGGCTCATGCGGCTCGCCCGACTGATGCGCGTCCCACGCCATCTTGGCCCCGGCTCCCACCAACGTCGGAATCCCCACCAGGAAGGCGAACTCGGCTGCCGCCGGCCGCGACACCCCGAGGGCCAGGGCCGCCAGGATCGCTGCACCGGACCGGGACGTCCCCGGGAAGGCCATGGCCAGCAACTGGGCGCCGGCCACGGCAATGGCCACCGCCCACGTGATCCGCTCCGCCGGCTTGTGGTTCCGCAACAGGTGTTCGACCACCAGGAACAGGACACCGCCAATCAGCGTGGCCCAGGCCACCGGCAAGGGATCGGACTCCAGTTCCATGCCCGCCTTCTTGAGGACGAGTCCAATGGCGCCGGTGATGCCGAAGCACACCATGAGCTTGAGGAGGTAATCGAGGTTCTCGGGCTTGCGCCAATGCAGGACAAGCTCCCGGGCGCGGTCAAAGAACACGGCAAGGACGGCCACCACGGCCCCCGACTGGATCACCACGTTGAACATCTCGGTTTTTTTCCCCAGCCAATGTTCGGCAAGGATCAGATGTCCGGTGGAAGAGACAGGGAGGAACTCGGTAAGACCTTCGATGATTCCCAACAAGATGACCGCCAACCATTCCGGCATCCGGCCTAACAACCGGAAAGGGGGACATGGAGCAAGGAAACAAATTTTCGTTGGCACTTCGGGCAGGCGCTTGGGACCGTGCAAGCCCATGAAGTACATCTTCGTCACGGGCGGCGTCGTGAGTTCCCTCGGCAAGGGACTCACCGCGGCGGCGCTCGGCACCCTCCTCGAGAACCGGGGGCTCAAGGTCACGCTGCAGAAGTTCGATCCGTATCTGAATCTGGATCCGGGCACCATGAGCCCGTATCAGCACGGCGAGGTGTATGTGCTCGATGACGGCGCGGAGACCGATCTCGATCTCGGACATTACGAACGCTTCACCAGCACCAAGCTTTCCCGCCGCAACAACACCACCAGCGGCCAGGTCTACCAACAGGTCCTCGATAACGAACGCAACGGCATCTACCTCGGCAAGACCGTCCAGGTCATTCCCCACGTCACCGACGAGATCCAGCGCCGCATCACCCTGCTTGCCGACGAAACCAAGCCCGATGTCCTCATCACCGAGGTCGGCGGCACGGTCGGCGACATCGAAGGCCTGCCCTTCCTCGA
Organism: uncultured Akkermansia sp.; assembly: GCA_964509045.1. Taxonomy (GTDB): domain Bacteria; phylum Verrucomicrobiota; class Verrucomicrobiia; order Limisphaerales; family UBA9464; genus UBA6176. The sequence continues at coordinate 2,012 of CAZDYB010000249.1, read as the reverse complement.
AGCCATCCGCGAATTCGCCCAGGAAGCTGGTCCCGGCAATGTCTGCTTCCTCCACGTCACCTACATCCCCTTCATCAAGGCCGCCGGCGAACTCAAGACCAAGCCCACCCAGCAGAGCGTCGCCAAGCTCCGCGAGATCGGCATCGCCCCCCATCTCCTCGTCTGCCGCTGCGAATACCCCATCAACAAGGAACTCCGCTCCAAGCTCGCCATGTTCTGCAACGTCCCCTTCGAGGCCGTCATCGAGGAAAAGGACGTGGAACACTCCATCTACGAGGTCCCCCTCATGCTCCAGCGCGAGCGCCTCGATGATCTCGTCTGCAAGACCCTCCAACTCGATGTCCCCCCCGCCAACATGGCCTATTGGCAGGACATCATCCGTCGCCTCATCGCCCCCCAACACCGCGTCCGCATCGGTGTCGTCGGCAAATACATCGAACTCCAGGACGCCTACAAATCCGTCTACGAAGCCCTCATCCACGGCGGGATCGCCAACGATTGCGGCGTCCAGATCGAGCAGATCGAGGCCGAGGAAGTCGAGAACGGCGACCCCGCACGCCTCTTCAAGGGTCTCGGTGGCATCGTTGTCCCCGGCGGATTCGGCGACCGCGGCATCGAAGGCAAGATCAAGGCCGCCCGCTACGCCCGCGAATCCGGTCTCCCCTATCTCGGCCTCTGCCTCGGCATGCAGATCGCCGTGATCGAATTCGGTCGCCATGTCCTCGGCCTCACCGGCGCCCATTCCACCGAGTTCAACCCCGCCACCCCACACCCCGTCATCGACATCCAGGACAGCCAGAAATCCGTCGTCCAGAAGGGTGGCACCATGCGGCTCGGCGCCCAGACCTGCCAACTCGCCCCGGATTCACGCACCCGTGCCCTCTACGGATCCGATCAGATCGTCGAACGGCATCGGCACCGTTACGAGTTCAACAACCGCTACCGCGAACAGTACGCCGCAGCCGGCTTCATCTTCGCCGGGACCACCCTCGACAACAAACTCGTCGAGGTCATCGAGATGCCCAACCACCCGTTCTTCATCGCCTGCCAGTACCACCCCGAGTTCGCCTCCAAACCCAACGTCTCCCATCCCCTCTTCCGCGGCTTCATCGCCGCAGCCCACGAACGACTCCATTCCAAGCCGATCCAGGGCTGAACCCGGGAATGGCCCGGGCGGCTCAGATCACCGGCCCGGTCCCCTTAACATCCACGCAGACCACTTCGCCCCTGGCGTTCCGGACGTACACCCGTCCGTTCGCCAACACCGGAGGCGTCCAGTGTTTGCCACCGTTGACCTGCGCCCGGACCACTTCCTGATACGAATCCGGCTTCGCCTCCACCACCACCAGTTCACCACCCCCGGTCAACCACAGGAGCTTGCCGTCCACCGCCGCCAGGTTGCCGGTCTCCGACTTCGGTGAGGTCCATTTCACCGCCCCCGTCTCCAGGTCCAGGCACTTCAACTGCGATCCCTTGTCCCCGCCCTGGCCATCCACGCCATAAACGTGGCCGCCAATCACCACCGAACCCGCCATGTGCGCTCGGATCTCCTTGTTGAACCACAGTTGTTTCGGCACCGGTCCACTGATGTCGAACGCCGCTCCCCCCGTTCCGTAACCGGAACTCAGGAACATCCGGTTCCCACGGATCACCGGGTCCGACGCATTGACGTCGTACTCGGTCTTCCACGGCGCACGCCACAGTTCCTTCCCCGTCGCCGGTTCGATCGCCACCACATGCTTGGCGGCAAACACCGCCAGTGCACGACGTCCCTTCCAGTCAAAGGCCACCGGCGTCCCGTACCCGGCTTCGTCCTTGCCCGACACCCAGACTTCCTTGCCCGTCCCACGGTCCAGCGCCGCCCCGAATGACCCGACATTCAACACCGCCAGGTTGCCCTCGATGTGTACCGATCCGTTGAATCCCCATTCCGGAAGTTTCACGCCCAGTTCCTTCACCACATCCCGCGACCACACCACCGCCCCCGTCGCTGCAGCCAGGCAATGCACCAA